>JANOFE010000025.1:0-9270 GCA_031413495.1 Pseudorhodobacter sp.
CACACTGAAATTTTTCTTCTTTGTTATTGGCAGAGTCGGCGGAAAGCCGCTCGTAACACAATAACAATCGACCAACCAATGGTTCGGAGGGAACGGCAATGGCACCTAACGACTATACCGACAAAGACCGCCATGAGGACATGAATGTCCTTCACGGCATGGGCTATGCCCAGGAATTGTCGCGCAGTATGAGCAAGTTTTCAAACTTCGCGATCTCATTTTCCATCATTTGTATCCTGTCCGGGGGGATCAACTCCTTCGCGCAGGCAATCAGTTCCGTTGGCGGCGCCGGTGCTGGCATCGGTTGGATCGTGGGGTGCCTGCTGTCGGGCATGTTCGCGCTGGCAATGGCACAGATCGCATCAGCCTTCCCAACCGCGGGCGGGCTGTATCATTGGGCGTCCATCTTGGGCGGTCGTTTCTGGGGCTGGTTGACGGCATGGCTTAATCTTCTCGGCCTGATCACCGTTCTGGGCGCCATCAACATCGGCACTGCATATTTCTTTGCGGGCACCTTTGGGTCGCTGTTCGGCTTTACTGGCACAGATTGGCAGGTCGTCTCATTCGTCGCTGCAGTCACGATTGTGCAGGCGCTGTTCAACCACCTTGGCATCAAGGTCACCACGATGTTGACCGATATCTCGGGCTACATCATCTTTGCGACCACCGCTGTTCTTGTGCTTGCGTGCCTTTACTTCGCGCCCGCCATTGATATCTCGCGGCTATGGACCTTCACCAACTTCTCTGGCGAAGCGGGCGGCAACGTATTCCCGCAGTCTGACAATGTGGGCTATCTGTTCCTGCTGTGTCTGTTGCTGCCGGTCTACACTATCACCGGCTATGACGCCTCAGCCCATACGTCCGAGGAAACCAAATCTGCTGCCACCTCTGTGCCCGAAGGCATTGTGTCTGCCGTGCTTTGGTCGTCGCTTGTGGGTTGGGTGATGATCTGTGCGATCACCTTGGCCATTCCAGACTTGGCAGTGGCCGCTGGTCAGGGTTGGGGCATGTTCTATGCCACGATGGACAGCATCATGCCTGCAGGCCTGAAAACCGTCCTTTACCTTGGCATCCTGATTGCCCAGTTTCTGTGTGGTCTTGCCACAGTAACCTCAGCCAGCCGGATGCTTTTCGCCTTCTCGCGTGATGATGGCATGCCGATCGGGTCCAAAGCACTGGCAAGCGTTTCGCCAAAGTATCGTACCCCGGTTAACGCAATCTGGACTGCAACTGTGCTGTGCATCCTGTACGTGGTGCTGGCCATGTCGATCAAGATTGAGGGCACCTCGATCTATGTCATCGTGGTGAACTCCACACTGGTGTTCCTGTTCCTCAGCTTCACTGTGCCACTGGTTGCTGGCCTCTTCGCCTATGGCACCGCCAAATGGCCAACCCCTGGCCCCTGGGCGATGAGCGCCGGCACCTACAAACTGGTCACCGTGCTTTCGGTGGTTGGCATGGGGGTGATCTTGTTCATCGCGGTGGCACCGCCAAATGAGCGTGTGCTTTACGTGGTGCTCGGCTTCATCGCGTTGGCGCTGATCCTTTGGGTTACCGTCGAAAACCGCCGTTTTGAGGGCCCACCAACCGGCGAACGCATCGCCGCCCGCAAAGCCGTAATCGCCGCCGCCGAAGCTGCGGTGGGCGAAAAGGGTTAACATCCCGTTCGTCGGCATTGACAATGATCAAAGGCAGCCAGACGCTCTGGCTGCCTTTTCCATTTGCGGGAACGCCCCATGACCTACCTCCTCCTCAAAGCCGCGATTTCCGGCATCCTGATTGCGCTGGCATCCGAAGTCGCCCGACGCCACGCTGGCATCGGCGCGCTGATCGCCTCGCTGCCGCTGATCTCAGTGCTCGGCATGATCTGGCTCTGGCGCGACACGCATGACCCCATCCGGCTTGCCAACCATGCCAGCGCCACGCTGTGGTATGTGGCCCCGTCGCTGCCAATGTTTCTGATCATCCCTGCCCTTTTGCGCGCAGGGTTCGGCTTTTGGTTGGCGCTTGGTATCGGCTGTGCAACCACCATACTGCTTTATCTGGTGGTGATCTGGGCAGCCCCGCGATTGGGCATCAACATATAGGCGGGAATAGCCCCTTGCACCCCGGCCCGCCGTCGCTATAACCCCGGAAGTTTTGCGCTGCCCGGGCGCAGATTTAGGGGGCTGATCATGCCAAAAAGAACCGATATCAAATCCATCATGATCATCGGTGCGGGGCCTATCGTCATCGGTCAGGCCTGCGAATTTGACTATTCCGGTGCACAGGCGTGTAAGGCATTGCGCGAAGAAGGCTACCGGGTCATTCTGGTGAATTCGAACCCCGCCACCATCATGACCGATCCGGGGCTGGCGGATGCCACCTATATCGAACCGATCACGCCGGAAGTCGTCGCCAAAATCATCGAAAAAGAACGCCCCGATGCACTGCTACCCACCATGGGCGGGCAGACCGGGCTGAACACCTCGCTGGCGCTTGCCGATATGGGAATATTGAAAAAGTTCAATGTTGAACTGATCGGTGCCAAGCAACATGCCATCGAAATGGCAGAAGATCGCAAATTGTTCCGCGAGGCGATGGACCGGATTGGCCTTGAAAACCCCAAGGCCACCATCATCGCAGCCCCCAAATTGCCGAATGGCAAATACGACATCACAGCAGGGGTGGCAGACTGCATGGCCGCCATAGAATATGTCGGCCTGCCTGCCATCATCCGCCCCGCCTTCACCCTTGGCGGCACCGGCGGTGGCGTGGCCTATAACCGCGATGATTACGAGGCTATTTGCCGAAGCGGCTTAGATGCCAGCCCCGTCGCACAAATCCTGATCGACGAATCCCTGCTCGGCTGGAAAGAGTTCGAAATGGAGGTGGTCCGCGACACCGCCGACAACGCCATCATCGTCTGCGCGATTGAGAACGTCGATCCGATGGGCGTGCATACCGGCGACAGCATCACCGTCGCCCCCGCCCTGACCCTGACCGACAAAGAATACCAGATCATGCGCAACGGCTCCATCGCCGTGCTGCGCGAAATCGGCGTCGAAACCGGCGGTTCCAACGTGCAATGGGCGATCAACCCCGCCGACGGGCGCATGGTGGTGATCGAGATGAACCCCCGCGTGTCCCGCTCGTCGGCCTTGGCGTCAAAAGCCACCGGCTTCCCCATCGCCAAAATCGCCGCCAAACTGGCCGTCGGCTACACGCTGGATGAGTTGGACAATGACATCACCCGCGTCACCCCTGCGTCTTTTGAACCCTCAATCGACTACGTCGTCATCAAAATCCCCCGCTTTGCGTTTGAAAAATTCCCTGGTTCCGAACCCCACCTCACCACCGCGATGAAATCGGTGGGCGAGGTGATGGCCATCGGCCGCACCTTCCACGAGAGCATGCAAAAAGCCCTCGCCTCCCTCGAAACCGGCCTGTCGGGTTTTGACGAAATTGCCATTGATGGCCTGCTGCCACCCTCCCCCCCCGTGGGGGAGGGCCGGGGTGGGGGGGCGCGGACGCCCGAAGCCACCGCCGCCATCACCCAGGCCTTGTCCAAACAAACGCCCGACCGTATCCGCGTCATAGCCCAAGCCATGCGGCACGGCTTCACCGATGACCAGATCAACCAGATCACCGCGTTTGATCCGTGGTTCCTCGCCCGCATCCGCGAAATCATTGATGTCGAAGCACAAATCCGCCACGATGGCCTGCCCGTCACCGAACACGCGCTGCGCCGCCTGAAAATGATGGGCTTCACCGATGCCCGGCTTGCCACCCTGACAGGCCGTGATGAGGCGCAGGTTCGCCGCGCCCGCCTGCGCCTTGGCGTCAAGGCCGTGTTCAAACGGATCGATACCTGTGCGGCGGAATTCGAGGCACAGACCCCCTACATGTATTCCACCTATGAGGCCCCCGCGATGGGCGACGTGGAATGCGAAGCGCGCCCTTCCAACGCCAAAAAAGTCGTCATCCTCGGCGGCGGCCCCAACCGCATCGGCCAAGGCATCGAGTTTGATTATTGCTGCGTCCATGCCTGCTATGCCCTCACGGCGGCCGGCTACGAGACGATCATGGTCAACTGCAACCCCGAAACCGTGTCCACCGATTACGACACCTCAGATCGCCTCTATTTCGAACCCGTCACCCTCGAATCCGTGCTGGAAATCCTGCGGGTCGAACAGGAAAACGGCACCCTGCACGGCGTTATCGTGCAGCTTGGCGGCCAGACCCCATTGAAGCTGGCGCAGGCGCTCGCCAACGAAGGCATCCCGATCTTGGGCACCACGCCCGATGCCATCGACCTTGCTGAAGACCGCGAACGCTTCCAGCAACTGCTCCACAAACTCGGCCTCAAACAACCGCACAACGGCACAGCCCGGTCGCGGGACGAGGCGTTCAAGGTCGCCGCCGATGTCGGCTACCCACTGGTGATCCGCCCGTCCTTCGTGCTGGGTGGCCGCGCCATGGAAATCGTGCGCGATGACGCGCAGTTGGAACGCTACATCCGCACCGCCGTGCAGGTGTCGGGTGACAGCCCGGTTCTGCTCGACAGCTATCTGTCCGGTGCCATCGAAGTAGACGTTGACGCCCTGTCCGATGGCAGCCACGTCCATGTCGCTGGAATCATGGAACATATCGAAGAGGCCGGCGTGCATTCCGGCGATTCCGCCTGCTGCCTGCCGCCGCATTCGCTGACGGCGGGTACCATCGCGGAACTGAAACGTCAGACCGTGCAGATGGCGCTTGCTCTCAATGTCGTCGGCCTGATGAACGTGCAATTCGCCATAAAAGGCGATGATATCTATGTGCTGGAGGTGAACCCCCGCGCATCCCGCACCGTGCCCTTCGTTGCCAAAGCCACCGATAGCGCCATCGCCGCCATCGCCGCCCGCCTGATGGCAGGCGAGCCTCTGTCCAACTTCCCGCTCCGCGCGCCGTATGCCACTGGCGTAGGGCCGGACACGCCGCTGCCCTTGGCTGACCCGAACACGCTGGCAGACCCACAAACCCCGTGGTTTTCTGTCAAAGAAGCCGTCCTACCCTTCGCCCGCTTCCCCGGCGTCGACCCCGTGCTTGGGCCAGAGATGCGGTCCACTGGCGAGGTTATGGGCTGGGATCGCACCTTCGCCCTCGCGTTCCTCAAGGCGCAAATGGGCGCTGGCGTCACCCTGCCGACCTCTGGCCGCGCCTTCCTGTCGATCAAAAACATGGACAAAACCGCCGCCTTCGCCACCGCCGCCCGCGATCTTGTGGCCCAAGGGTTCGAGATCATCGCCACCAAAGGCACCGCAGCTTGGCTATCCGCAAACAGCATCCCCAGCACGGCCGTGAACAAGGTCTACGAAGGCCGGCCCAACATAGTGGACCGCCTGAAAAACGACGAAATCGCGCTGGTGATGAACACCACCGAAGGCACCCAAGCGGTGAGCGACAGCCGGGATATTCGCCGCGTCGCCCTGATGGACAAGATCCCCTATTTCACGACGGCAGCGGCGAGCATCGCCGTGGTGGCGGCGATGAAGGCACGGGGTGAGGGGTACGGGGTGCGGACGTTGCAGGGTTAATTGCGGCTCCGGCCGTTGCAGGGGCGAAAACGGTCCAGTGGACCGTTTTCAGCAATTAACGGGCGCGCACGCCTGCTCGGCCGACGAGGAGAGAATACAAATGGCTGCCATAAAGTTGAAAACTGGTTCGACCTTACCCGAAAATTTTCGTCGTATATGGGACGCGTCTGATGAGCTTATCGGATGGGCCGAATCGAAAATTTTAGAGACGCCACACCTTTGTGAACACCTCAGCTTGATTGAAACATATATGAGTGGCGTGGAATTTTTACGCAAGTCAGGGCTAGCTTCACAAAGGCACACCGCTCTTGCAGGTCTATTTCTCAGGACCTTTGACGCGCTAAGCCATGGTGTAAGAGCAGCAATGTCCGGAAATTATTCTGGCGGTGCCATGTATGCGCGGGACCTTCTTGAAACCACCTTCCTAATTGACTTCCTGCTGGAAGCACAGGGTCGGCCAGAAAAATGGCTGCAAGCAAAGCCTGAGCAAGTCAAGCGAGATTACTCTCCTAGAAAGATCAGGGATCATCTCGACAAACGTGATGGATACACAACGCTTAAGCGTAAGTCACACTATGATATGCTTTCCACTCTCGGTGCGCATCCTACACCCGCTGCATTCGAATTGAAGCGGGATGGGACCAGAGCGATAAATGCGGGACCGTTCAAGCATGAAGATCTTCTGCGAGAGGTTCTCGAAGAGTTTTCAAAAATAAGCCTTCAACTCACATCGCTCGTTCTGAAGTATCTTGGTGAACTAGATGGTAACGATTTACCAAGGTCTGTGCTGTCTTTGACGCTTCAGAAGAACTATGAACTTTATTTCAAAGCCCCGGGAAGCGCCAACCCATAGGGCGCTACCCATAACTTCCCCTAGCCTTCCGATCGCTCCTCCAAAAACGCAATCGCCCTCTCCGCACTGCCACCTTTCCCACGTTCGGCAAAGAACTCCGCCGCCCCCCTCGCGCCGATCTTTTCCGCCAGCGCCAAGGCGACATATTGGTTCAGCGACACGCCGTCTTTGTCGGCAAAATCCTCTGCCGCCTTTTTCAGCGATTGGGGCAGGTTCAACGATACACGCGCTTTCATGTCTTTATCCTTTGCAAAGCATCCGCCGGGGTTAGCAGCTCCAATCCGAACCGGGCCGGGGCCGTCCCGAAATCTCGCAGGTTATGTGTCACGATAGTGCCATTACAATTAATCGCTGCTTCAAGCACCATTTCATCGCCGGGGTCATGAAGCTGCGGACGCCACTGAAAATCAATTTCAACTGGCACCACGATAGAGGCAATATCCTCGACAAACTCCGCCACAGCTTTCCGCGTTAGCCCTGTATCCAGCAGAAATTCACCCCGGTTCAGAACGTCTTCATATTCGTAAAACAGTGGGATCGAACAACACCATTGATACCACCCGCGAAATCCTGCGACCAACAGGGCATTCGATGCCCCAGTTTTGCTCCGAAGGCCCGCGACAAGTACGTTGGTATCAATCACCAGCTTCATAGCGTCATATGTAACGTAACATCATATATGCATCAAGCCCCCTCACTCCAACCCCGCAAGCTTCGCCCGCTCCCGGCCCCGGTCAAACTCCTCTGCCAGCCGCTCCGCATCCGTCGCCTCCGGCAGCTTGCCAAAGCCGCGCCCGATATCGCCAAACATCGGCCGCTCCTCCGGCACAACCTCAATCGACCGCTTGTAATAATCCACCGTATCCGCCCCGCGCAGAACGCCTGCCAGCCGCGCATGAACAAAGGCGCGCAGCACGTCGTTCATCCGCACCAGATGCCCCGCGCCCATCGACTTGAAAAACCGCAACACATCCTCATCCACCCGCATGGTCAGATGCACCTTGCTTTTGGCGCGGTATTGTTTGGCGATATCGTGCCATTCGCGCGGGATGTGATCGGTCGCCTCGATATGGTGATGAAAATCCCATTCCAGCCGCTGCATCACATCGTGCAGATAATAGTAATTCTCACGCTGTTTGCGGGTCATGTTCTTCAAATCCATCGGCAGTCTCCTTTGCAACAACCTGCCGAAAACTGCTTAAAATCCCGTGCCCCCACCGTATGCACGCATAAAGCACGCGATCAGCACGCTTGACATAGGGTGCCAAATGCCCCATTTCCTCCCTACCCCGAGAGCCCGTGCCGCGTGAGCATGTGTAAGGCCCGGGGCTTTGGTTCCCACCGCACGCAGGGGTTCCGCGCTTCCTACGGCACCCCGCAAAAGCGGGGGCGCGAGGCAGGCGGCGCTTCCCACTGCCGGGCTCGCATATGCGGGGCCGGACAGGCGGCATGTGGCCGCCGGAAAGACTATGATGACGACTTTTGCAGATTTGGGCCTATCGCCCAAGATACTGGCAACATTGGCTAAAACCACCATCACCACGCCGACCCCTATTCAGGTGCAAGCCATCCCGCATATCATGGCGGGCCGCGATCTGATGGGCTTGGCGCAAACCGGCACCGGCAAAACCGCTGCGTTTGGCCTGCCCTTGCTGCACCGCTTGCTGGATATCGGCCACCCGCCGGGCCCGCGCAATGTGCGTGCGCTGATCCTGGCCCCAACGCGCGAACTTGTCGCCCAAATCGCTGTAAACCTTGAGGTTTTCACTAAAGGCACCTCGTGCAAAGTGCATACGGTTACCGGCGGCCAAAGCATTTTCCGGCAGACCGAACGCCTCGCCAAAGGCACCGATGTGCTAGTCGCAACCCCCGGACGCTTGATCGACCTGCTGGAGCGGAACGCGGTTAATCTGGAACACTGCGGTTACCTTGTGCTGGACGAGGCGGATCAGATGCTCGACATGGGTTTCATCCATGCATTGAAGAAAATCGCCAAGCACATCCCGTTGAAAAGACAGACACTTCTGTTTTCGGCCACGATGCCGAAACTGATCGAGGATCTGGCCGATACCTACCTGCGCAATGCGATCAAGGTGCAAGTCGCCCCCCCCGGCAAGCCGATTGAAAAAATCACCCAAGCCGTGCATTTCACCCCGCAGGGCGACAAGGCCAAGCTGCTGGAAACCTACCTTAAGGGCCATCCCGGCGAACAGGCGCTGGTGTTCGGTCGCACCAAGCATGGCTCTGAAAAGCTTATGAAATTGCTGGTATCCTGGGGCTTTAGCGCTGGGTCCATTCACGGCAACAAAAGTCAGAACCAACGTGACCGCACCTTGACCGATTTCCGCGAAGCTAAGCTTGACGTACTGGTTGCAACCGATGTGGCGGCGCGCGGCATTGATATCCCCGGCGTGCGCCACGTTTACAACTATGACATGCCAAATGTGCCAGAAAACTATGTGCACCGCATAGGCCGCACTGCCCGTGCCGGGGCCGAAGGCAAGGCAATTGCATTCTGTGCGCCGGCGGAAATGGATGAGTTTAAGGCTATTGAAAAAATGCTGAAAACGCCGCTTCCCGTAATCGGTGGCGCGCCTTGGGCGGGCGATGCGATATCGGCTGCGGCAAAATCGAACCAAAACCGTGGCGGGCGTCAGCAGCCAAAAGGCACGCAGCAACGCAGTGGGCAAAAGTCTGCCGGACCAAAACCTGCGGGGGCGAAACCGGCAGGTCTGGCGGGCCAGAACCGCTTTGCGGGCAAGCCATCGGCAAAGCCGTCAAACCGGCCAGATGGCGGGCAAAATGCGCCGCGCAAATCGGTGCGCCATTCCGGGCAAAGCCGCCCGAAATCGGCCGCGG
>JANOFE010000026.1:0-11060 GCA_031413495.1 Pseudorhodobacter sp.
CGCTGAACGCCCGGATCAAGCGCGAGCTGGTGCGCGCGAGTAGTTACGACCTCAAGAACGGCAGCGGTGGTTGTCGCCCGCTGGTATTTCCTTAATCAAGGCTGTCTGACCGTGTACCCCTTTGACCCCCCATCATCAC
This sequence comes from Pseudorhodobacter sp., assembly GCA_031413495.1. Lineage (GTDB taxonomy): Bacteria > Pseudomonadota > Alphaproteobacteria > Rhodobacterales > Rhodobacteraceae > JACMNW01. Next base: position 140 of record JANOFE010000026.1, read on the forward strand.
CCAAAAGCAAATCCCGTCTGGGCAGCTTTGCCAATGCCGAAGAGGGTGCAGTGCTGGTTCTGTGGGCACTTTTTTTGGCGGTGGCGATGGGGTTTCTGGCGCTGTCCTTTGATCTTGGCCGGGTCGCAAGTACGCAAAGCGAATTGCAGTCTTTTGCCGATCAGGTTGCCCTTGCGTCAGCGGGTGAACTTGATGGCCGTCCAGATGCGATTACACGGGCCACGGCGGCTGCGGCGGGTCTGATCAGTGACAGCCAGACCTATGCCGTGGGTGCTTCGGCGCTTGGTGGTGCTGGAAGCTATACTATCACCTTCTTAAGTACGCTGCCGCCAATTGACAGCGCCGCAGCAACCGGAATTACGACTATTCCTGCCCAAGCGCGCTATGTTCGCATCAATGTCATACAGCGCACCGTGCAAACGCCCTTTGCCGCCGCCAATGCCGCCCTGACCGGCGATGCGACTTTGAATGTGCAATCGAATGTTAGTGCGACGGCAATTGCGGGCATGACATCCTGGGCCTGTGATGTGACGCCGCTGATGTTCTGCGTGCCCAATGCCAACTGGCGCGCGACCGACAATATTGGCGATCAGATCATGCTGCGCGCGGCTGGCAGCGGTGCTGCCTGGGGACCGGGAAATTTCGGTTTTCTGGACGTGACCAGTCTGCCGGTTGATACCACCGGTCCCTGCAACGGACTGAACGGGGCGAACCTTTACAAATGTCTGGTCGGGGCAGAAAATGGCATTACGTCCTGCATCCGCACCGATACCGGCGTCACGACCCAGCCTGGCCAGCGTGTAGGTCTTGCTGAGGCTTTTAACACTAGGTTCGATATTTTTCCAAATAGCATGAGTGGCGAGCGGACAAACCCGGCTTATCGCCCTGCGCCAAATACAGTTCAAGGAACGCGCCCGATTGCGAATGGCAATGGCAATGGCAATGGCAACAACAGTGCAATTTGTCGTGACAACAATCCTGCGGCTTCAGACGCACTGCCTCTTCCGCGTGATACCGGTATCAGTGATGCCAACCGTTTTGGCGCTGGTTCGTGGAATCGAGATGGCTATGTGGCAACCAATCATGTGGGGACTTATCCTTCAGGCACCAACGCCACAAGTACCCGCTACCAGATGTATCTGGCGGAAATAGCTGCCGCCCGCTCACGCACCACCCCGAACGATGTTCCGCTGCCAACGAGAAACGAAACCGGTGCGCCGATGTGCCATACCAGCGTCAGCCCCGATCCCGACCGCCGCACAGTTATTGCTGCTGCTGTAGACTGCGCTGCCAATAGCATTCGGGGTTCCACCAGCAATGTTGTGCCGTTGGAATATGTGAAGCTGTTCATGACTGAACCGGTATTGTCTCCGGGCGGGCCGGATGACGCCGAAATTATGGTCGAGGTCGTCAACACCGCTGGCGGTGTCGGGTCGGGGGCCATCACCGGCGTCTATAACGATTTCATCCAATTGTATCGGTGACAGGGATGATCAGCAAAACGCCTAATCAAACGATGACGTATCCTGCACTGCGCTATGGCTTTTGGCAGTTCTGGCGTCGCGAAGACGGCGCGGTTCTAGTAGAGTTTGCTATCAGTCTGCCCCTGATCCTGATCCTCGCCTTCCTGACCGTAGAATCGATGCGGCTGTTCTGGTCTTATCAGGCGGCAATCGCAGGAGTGCGGGATGCGACCCGGTATCTTGCCCGGGTGGCCCCCTCCGATCTTTGCACATCGGGTGGCAATGTCACCGGATACGCAAGCCAATTGGAAACCATAGTTGAAACGACCATTGGCGGCGCGGCCTTGTTTCCTGCGGGGGTGACGGTCACTTCGCTGACCTCTAGCCATACCTGCGTCACGACTTTGGCGTTGCGCCAAGCCTCGGTGCCAGTGGCGACGGTGTCGGTCGACGTGTCGATCACCATGCCGTTCAGCCAGATCTTGCAGGTGATCGGTGGTGTCCCCGCCGCAACCCTCAACACCACGGTTCGTGATCAGGCTCGGGTGTACGGGTTATGATGGGCAAGGCCAGCCTTTCGTTTGCGCAACGCACGCTCCGGCGGTTTTGGGCCGATGAAAACGGTGCAAGTTTGGTCGAATTTGCCCTTGTGACAACGCTGTTTTTGTTCTTGCTGTTTGCGATCATAGATTTTGGCCGTATCGGCCACGCTTGGGTAGGTGCCAACAAAGCCACACAGCTGGCCGCGCGATTGGCCGCAGTGCGACCGCCTGCCTGCGCGGGCGTTCCGCTGCGAAATGTACGCGGTGGCGCAGTGGCACCGCCCGCCTTTGGTGCTCTTTGTCGCGCAGGTTCTGGCATTTGCGCCAATCCGGGATTGGTAAGCTGCACAGGCGTTGCAACCAACGCGACCGCACAGGAAATCTTCACCGCCGTCCGCCCTTTAATTCCTGCCGGAACCACAATCGGCCAGATGCGCTACAGCTACACCTTTGACCCCAATCTTGGGTTTCTTGGTGGCCCCTATGTACCCATTGTCACGGTCGAATTCACCAGTGTGAATTTCACATTCATCTCGCAGCTCGGGGCTTTTGCGACAGCCCTGACTGGGCAGAGCTCGACTCTTGGCACACTGCTTCGCATGCCTGGCATGTCAGTGTCCTTGCCGGGTGAAGATCTGGCCTTGGGGACGGATGGATAAAATGATTGATCTCATACGTAACGGCAGGACCAGCAGATGAACGTCACCTATGTATTTCGGGCAACAAACCGACTGGCACGTGGGCTGCCAGATGGGCAAACCCAGAATGGCGCAAGTCCGAACCTGCCAATGGACGACATTGCGACGCCTGATTTCTCCGTCGCACCAATCGCGCAGTTTTCCGCACCCGCACCTGCAGTGCCACTGGTTTTGACCAGCCCAGCCAATGAAGTGCCGCCGCCGGATTTGTCCGATGCGCGCGCGTCCGAAAAAAAGTTAATGTCGCCATTGATCGCCGGATCAACCGGCTTGCCCGCAAAATACGTCCCGACCGAGGGGCGTGTCATCCTTGTCGCCAAAGCAAGGGGTGGGATCGGGGCGACCACTCTGGCTGTAAACCTTGCCGTAGAAATGCAGATGCAAGCCGTCAAGCGCCAAGGCGCGATCGGCGGGCGGGTGGCCCTTGTCGATCTGGATGTGCAGTTGGGAAATGCGGGGTCTTTCCTTGATCTTGCTGATCGTGGCGGGATGCTGGCGCTTGCAAACCTTGACCCGGAACCGGATGCGCAAGCTGTGCGCCACGCCATGGTACGCCATCCATCGGGCCTTAGCGTTCTTGTGGCCCCGACAACGGCAATCCCGTTTCAGGCCTTTGATGCCACACGCATTGCCGCAATGGTTGACGCTCTGGCAACCGAGAATGACTTCGTTATCATAGATTTGCCGCCTGCGCTGATCGATTGGCTTGAACCCCTGTTGGCGCGCGCAGAGCGGTTGTTGATGATTACTGATCTCGCCGTGCCGTCCGTAATCCGGGCGCGGCGCATCATCACATTGATGACTGAAGATCATCCGAAACTTCCTGTTGAGATAGTTGTTTCGCATGAAAAGAAACCCTTTCGCTTGGGCACACCACACCGCGATGCCGAAGCCGCACTCGGCTATCCCTTACGTCATTGGCTACCCCACGAGGCCAAACTAGCACGGCAGGCATTGGACCGGGGTGAGCCCCTGGTTCATCTCGCCCCGCGATGTTCTTGGTCTAAGGCAGTCAAGGGAATGGCGGCAGACTTACAGGTATTAACCAGAACTGGCACCAAAGCCAAAGATCGAGGGAACCACTAAAATGTTCAAGGATTTTGTGATTCGCCGGTCTGACCGAAAAGCCGATGCGCAGCCGCCCGGTTCAACTGCGGCTGCAGAGCCAAAGGCAAAGACCATCAATATCGTCCCATACCGCAAGATCGACGATAGCCTGCGCCAGTATCTTGATTTGAAATCCCGACTTCACGAGGAACTTCTTGGGCGGCTGAATTTGACTGTTCTCGACAAAGTTGACCGAAGTGAACTCCGCCGTGAAATTGGCGGTTTGGTGCATGACTTTCTCGCCGCTGAAAACCTGCCCATGCGGGCCGACGATACAGAACGGCTGACCGATGAATTGATAGATGAAGTCTTGGGGCTTGGCCCGCTGGAACCGCTTCTATCCGATCCCGGCGTTGCCGATATATTGGTGAATTCGTTCCGCAACGTCTATGTCGAACGCTACGGCAAGCTGGAGCGTGTGCCGGTGCAGTTTCGCGACGAACGCCATCTGATGCGGATCATTGACAAGATTGTCAGCAAGGTAGGTCGCCGGGTCGACGAAAGCCAACCTTGGGTCGATGCTAGGCTTGATGATGGCAGCTGGGTCAATGTCATCGTGCGTCCCTGCGCCATAGACGGCCCGACGCTGTCTATTCGCAAGTTTTCACGTGAGCCGCTCACCGCGGAAAAGCTTATTGAAATTGGGACACTGACGCCCGGTTCGGCCCGTTTTCTGCACGCCCTTGTCGAGGCGCGGCTTAACATCTTGATTTCAGGTGGAACAGGGTCTGGCAAAACCACCATGCTGAACGCGTTGTCAGCTGCAATCGACCCTTCGCAGCGGATCGTCACAATCGAAGATGCCGCCGAACTGCAGTTGCAGCAAGATCATGTGGTGCGTTTGGAAACCCGCCCGCCAAGCGCCGAAGGATCTAGTGCCGTCACCCAGCGCGACCTGGTCCGTAACGCGCTTCGGATGCGCCCTGACCGCATTATCATCGGCGAAGTGCGCGGCACTGAAGCCTTTGACATGCTACAAGCGATGAACACCGGACATGACGGGTCGATGACCACGATCCACGCCAACACAGCGCGTGACGCCCTGTCTCGGTTAGAACAAATGGTGGCAATGATAGGTGGCGAAGTGCCGTTGCAGGCGGTGCGTCGTCAGATCGCCTCGGGGCTGCAAATCGTCTTGCAACTGTCGCGGCTTGCCGACGGCCGGCGCCGGATCATGTCAATTTCGGAAATTACGGGGATGGAAGGCGACGTCATCAGCATGCAAGACATCTTCGTCTTTCGTAAACGAGGGCGGTCGGACAGTGGTGAGGTTTTGGGGGAATTCGTGCCCACCGGTATTCGTCCGTTTTGCATGGAAGCTTTGACCGCCGCTGGCGTGTCGATGGCAACCGAAACATTTGTGGCCGGCGGGGCGACAGCATGATCGACTTTTTCGTACGTATCGACCCCGGCTGGCTGATCTTTGTCGGGGTCTTCATGGGCGCTCTTTTACTGATCGAAGCTTTGCGCCAGTTGACGTCGCGGCGAGAGACAGACAGCGAAGCGCGCTCGCGCCGGATGCGAATGATCGTCGGCGGCACGCCCATTGAGGAACGGCTCAGTATACTTTTGCCCGGAGATGGGTCTCAAAAGAAGTTTCTTGGGATTAGTCTTGGAAGCATGCTTGTCGCGAGCGGTCTTCCGCAACAGCCCATGCTGTTTGGGCTGGGGGCGCTGGCGCTTTTTTGTCTGGCATCCATTGCGCTTGTGCCAATGGTTGGGATGCTCGTCGCCGTGGGACTTTCCTTGATGGCCTTCATCTTGCTTCCACTTGTGGCGATATCGTTTGTCACGACCGCGCGCTTGAATCGGATTTCGGCGCAACTGCCCGATGCCCTTGACCTGATGGCGCGCGCCTTGCGTGCCGGGCACCCATTGTCATCATCAATTGGGACAGTGGCAGAAACGATGCCAGACCCGATCGGGACAGAGTTTGGCATCTTGGTTGACCAAATAAGCTATGGGGACGAACTGGTCGTGGCTTTCCGTAAACTCGCTGAACGCAATCCGAGCGAAGATTTCAATTATCTTGCCGTTAGTATCGCTATTCAGCACGGCACCGGCGGCAATCTGGGGCGGGTTCTGGGCGTGCTTGCAGGGGTAATGCGGGGGCGCATTATGATGCGTCGAAAAATCAAATCGATGTCGGCTGAGGGCCGCATCTCGGCATGGATCTTGTCAAGCCTTCCATTCCTTATGGTGGGACTGAATTCAATTCTTACCCCGTCCTATTACGGCGACGTATTACAAGACCCACTGTTCATGCCGATGGCGCTTGTCACGCTGAGCTTGATATTTCTGAATGGTTTCGTGCTGTTCCGACTTGTCAACTTTCGGATATAGGGGAACATTATGCTGTCATCAATTACTCCCATTGCTGCCAATTTGGGAATTGAACCCAGGACATTCATCCTTTTGGGCCTCTTTTGTGGCTCGTTTTTGGTGTTTCTTAGCTTAGTCAGTTTTGCGCGGGACCGCAGCATCGTCCGGGTCCGCGCCAGAATGCGCGCTGCCGGGGCTGCTGCCAGTGGCGGCATGGCGGGGGACAACGCAATCTCGCTGTTCTTGGCGCCCGAGGCCACACCGGGCGGCCTTGCCAAGGCATTTCTTCCCTCTCAACAACGAGAGCGCAACAAGGTGCGCCGCAATCTGATGCATGCAGGCTTTTCCGGGGCGAATGCAGTGCTTTGGTTCTACGCCATCCGGGTGGCGATTGGGCTTATTCTACCCAGTCTTTTGGCGATGGCTTTCCTTTACCGGGAGGTGCTACCATTTCCTGATTTTGTCAGCGAGCGTATGGGCAATGTTGCGGGCAACAAGCTTTTGATGCTGTTTGCGGTGATGATCCTTGTTGGCTTCTACGGCCCTGCCATTTGGCTGTCGTCGCGGGCTAAAGAGTACAAGTATCGCGTGGAACTGGGATTCCCAAATGCACTTGACCTGATGCAGATTTCCATCGAATCCGGGCTTGGTTTTGATGCAGCTCTTGCCCGTGTGGCTGTCGAGCTTCAAACAGCAGCGCCAGAGATTGCCCAGGAATTTATCGCCGCCCAACAGGAGATATTGGCAGGGCGGGATCGTGAGGGGGCGTTTCAAGCCATGGCGGACCGGCTTGCAATTGATGAAGCTTATTCATTCGTCAACGTGGTGCTACAGTCGATCCGCTTTGGCAGTTCGATGAGCCAGGCGCTGCTAACTTACTCCGCCGAAATGCGAGAGAGGCGCGAATTGCGCGCACAGGAAAAAGCAAACAGGTTGCCAGTTTTGATGTCTGCCGTGATGGCTTTGCTGATGATGCCGTCACTACTGATTGTAACCATCGGTCCGGTCGTGCTGCGTTACATTCAAACGTTTCCTGATTAATTGACAGATCCGTTCGGATGCCAAGTGACATGTCAAAACCAAGGATCAAACCGGTCCTTAGACTGATCGGGCAAGCGCCGACGCGCTATATTTGTAGCAAGGATCCTGCAGTTTTCACTGCAGAATCTAGGTTTTAAGAACACCTTATCCAAATCTTTCGCTGGGCAGCAAAGCTTGAAATATTGGATAGTGAACTATTCGGTTACTGCTGGAAGCGGCGCATCTGGCAGAGTCAGATCGGCAGGATGCAAACCAAGCAGGTTGTTGACGGCTGCGATGACGCCCTCGGTGACCGGCTTGTTGGCCGCAGCCTCTAGCAGACCAAATTCTGTCGCAGGTTGGTTGGCAATGGCTTCACGTAATTCTGCCTCGCGCGCGAGAAGGACTGCATATTCATTCGCTGCGGCTAGTTCCGACTGAAGAGCGGTACGTTCAACCGAAAGGGCGTCAATTTCGCCCGTAATGGCCGCAATTTCACCTGCCAGCGCCGTTGTATCGGTGCCAGAGGGGGCTGCTGCCAGTTGGGCTTGCAGTCCAGCAAGGCTTGTGGCGGCGAGGCCGAGGTCGGTATCAAGCTGGGCAATGTCACCAGTGATGGTAGCATTGTCGCGGGCAGGCGGCGGCGTGTCGTCAAGGGTTGCCCTTGCTTGTTCGTAGTCTGCAAGCATGGCACTGCGTCCCAAAACGGCATTGTTGTATGCCGCAATCCTCCCGACACGTGAATTGGGGTTGGCATTTGCCAAAGCCCGAGGTGAGGCGTGCGCAGCGTTCAGCGCGCCCAGTTCTGACGGGCTTGCACCAAGCACGTCCGCAAGATCAGCCTTTGGTTTCGATTTTGCAGTCCTTTGCTGACCCGTAATCTTAGTGCCTGAGTTCGAAGCCCTGACTTTGCCAGCGCCAGTGGATTTGGTCGAACCACCTGATGTGCTATCGACAGAATTCGCAGACCCGGCGCGTTCGTTGCCGCCGCCATTTCCACCCCCGTTTCCGCCACCGTTGCCACCTTTCGCATATGCGATGCCCGAAAAGGGAAGCGAGACTGCAATTGACATGGCCCCCAGAAGAGCCACCGAAAAGAATGCTGCCGAAAGGATATTTTTCTGTTTGGTTTTCATGCCAGTCTCCGATTAGGTCAGTCGGCTGTGCCTTGTTGACATCAACCAGTTATGGAAACGGTAGAGCATAGTCATGATGAATGACCGCTAAATGAATTGTTCATTTTGGGTTCACGTTAGTTCTGTTAGAAGGCAGTATGAGTAGATTTAAGTTTGCCCTTTTGTTATTTTTAGGCTTGCCGTTCGCGGCACTGGCGGGGGTGACGCGTGAGATCGGGCAAGCTGAATTGCGTGAATTGGTCGCAACAGGCAACAGCATAAGTCTCTCTCGCGTGATTGACGTTGTGGCTCGGCAGACGCCAGGCGAACCCGTCGATGTACGGTTGTTTGACGTGGATGGATTGTTTTATCGCGTCGTTGTGGTGCAAACATCGGGCCGAGTAGTCCGTGTGGCAATCAATGCCCGGACAGGTGACATCCTGTCTGAAAACTCGCCGACCGCCGCGCGGGTACGCTCCGCGACAACCAGTGCGAATTCCGTGGCGGCGGTAGCCGGAAAATCCAAAGCCAAAAATGGAGACGCAGTTGTCGGGGCCACCAAGCGTGGTGGCAACAGCGGCACAAATGACAACGGTAACGGAAACGGTAAAAGTAACGGAAACGATAATAGTAGCGGTAATAGCAATGGAAATGGTAAGAACTGACTGGTGGCATAGCAACCCGACCAGCGGGTTCACTCGCTCATGAGGCTGCTTTTGGCCGAAGATGACCTCGTACTGGGCAACCAGATCCGACAGGCGCTGATGCAAGAAGGCCGGGTGGTTGACGTTGTACATGACGGCGAGGAAGCATCGTTCCTCGGTGCTACGGAACCATATGACATGATCATCCTTGACCTTGGCCTACCTAAACGCGATGGCCTTTCCATCTTGCGCGACTGGCGAGCTCAGAAAAACGCCGTTCCGGTTCTGATATTGACAGCGCGCGACGGCTGGTCGCAGCGGGTAGAGGGTCTGGATGCAGGTGCTGATGACTACATCACCAAACCGTTCCATATGGCGGAATTACTTGCGCGTGTCAGGGCCTTGCTTCGCCGCCGGATGGGCCAGCAAGGACCACTGTTTGAATCGGGAATGTTCAGCTTTGACACCAGAATGGGCAGAGCGACAGTTGAGGGGATTACCGTCGATCTAACCGCACAAGAGGCAGCCGTTCTGACGTATCTGGTGAATAATGCAGGTCGGCTGGTGTCACGGACTGAATTGTCCGAGCATATCTATGCCTATGATGACGACCGCGATTCAAACACCATTGCAGTCTTCGTAGCGCGGCTTCGAAAAAAACTGGGATCACACGTTATCCAGACGATCCGCGGTCGCGGTTACAAGATAGATCCAGCCTGATGCGATCATTGCGGAGCAGGGCGATCCTGTCGGGCCTTGGGTTATCCGCATTGTCCATTCTAGTCGGCGCCGTGATCTTGGTCACATCGGTTGATGATATCGCCTTGCGCCGTTTCGACACCGATCTGGCGGCGTTGCACCTGCAACTGACCGCAGCGGTGGCAAACGGCGGGCCGGATGCAGATATAATTGCCGCAGACCTTTCTGATCCGCTCTATGACCGACCGTATTCTGGGCGATATTGGGAAGTCATTAAGAGCAACGGAACCGTAATTACTTCGCGGTCGCTGTTTGATGCCGTACTCAGCGTGCCTGCCGCAACGCAAGACTTGCAGTATTCAAACAGTGCCGGCCCAGACGGTGAAGTGAGACTTGCATGGCGCAAAATCACCCCTGACGGCGAAGCGCCATTAGTGATTGCCGTGGCAAACTCAATGGCTGAACTCTACATTGAACAGTGGGACCTGCGGCAAAGCCTGTTGAGCGGATTTGCTATTGTCGGACTGTTGGGCCTGATCATCGCGATTTTTCAGACCTCTGCCATTTTGAGACCACTGACCACGCTCAGAAATGATATCAACCGGCGATGGGACAGTCATGAACGTCTGAATCCTGAGGACTATCCTGAAGAAGTTTCGCCGCTGGTCAGTGACATCAACACCTTGCTGGATCGCAATCGAGAAATGCTGGAACGCACTCGCAGGCAAAGCGCTGATCTTGCCCATGCGCTCAAAACCCCTTCGGCAATTCTTCGAAATGACCTTAACCGCATCAAGGGTGCCGGTCATTCGGTAGAGGTTGCCGAAGATGCTTTGGGTCGGATCGACGCGCAGATCACCCGATCCCTTACGCGGGTGCGTGCCGCAAATCTGGTGTCCCAAACCCAACTCGGGACCAATTTGCACAAATCCCTCCAGCGGCTCGATCGAGTCTTAGCTACACTTTTTCCAAATAACGACGGAGTCCTGAAACTGGATGTCATGCCCGATCTTCGAGTTGCAATGGATGTGCAGGATGTCGAGGAACTTCTGGGAAACCTTCTCGAGAACGCCATGAAATTCTGCCGAACTAGGGTTGTCGTCAGCGCCAAGCAATCTGCGGATGCGGTTTCTATTCGTATCGAAGACGACGGGCCTGGCATATCCGAAGCCGACCGGATTGAGGCTTTGCGGCCCGGCGGACGGTTAGACACCTCGACACGCGGCACTGGATTGGGTCTTGCGATAGCGTCAGATGTGGCGAATGCCTATGGTGGCAAACTGACCCTCGGCAAATCTTTGACATTGGGTG
>JANOFE010000027.1:0-1641 GCA_031413495.1 Pseudorhodobacter sp.
GTGCTGCGCCCATCGGTATAATCAGCGGCTTTCAACGGGGCGTGTGATTTGGCGCGCGGTGCAATCGTGACCCGCGCCGTATCCACCGCGCGCCGGATGCGGGTGTTAGACGATTCCTTGTCAGCCGTAGCGGCCAAAAAAACCGCGCCATTGGCGCAGGCAAAGGCCACGGCACTGTTATCGGCGTTAAAGGTCATGCCTGATGCAGGCGATGCCAGCTGCCAATCGCGGGCAATCAGATCAAACAGTTGCAGATGCGCGCGTTCGTCTTTCATCTTGGTCCCCATGTGCGGTTTGCTGCCCTAAGATTGGCAAAGCGCTGAAATCTCCGCGTTGATCTTGGCCATCAGGCCTTCCATCTTTTCGATCTCTTGTTCGGCTTCTTTCAAAGCCTGCCGCAGAATTGCATCTTCGCGGTACAGCTCATCCAACTGTGCCCGGCCTGCTTCGGTTTCGCCGTGTTGATGCAGGTCACGCTCGGCACACATCACTTCTATTTCCTTGCCTGCAACGCGCTGCCTGCGGCTGAGCAATTTTGAGGTTTCCTGACTGGTCAGAATGACCAAAGCGACCCGCATCTTCTGCAGGCCTGCCATCTTGTCGGAATTGTCAGCCGCGTCCGTCACCGTGCCGCCCTCACCTTATCTTTGTGCAGTTTGGCCGGATAAACTGCACGAGACACCTTTGTAAGGCGTTCGCACGCTGCTCAAAATGAAATCGAGAATCGAGGTCTAGCGTAAGGTTTCGTTACACTGCGTATCCCTTCGTTACAGAAAATTATCCGTTTGGCCGGGGCGAATTTCTGGTCCTAGGTTAGGTCCATCGAACAAACCGACGCCGCTGGGCCATATGTCCAGATCGGTTCAAGAACGAAGGAAGGGAGGCCTGCGTTGAGACTTAAATTCACAAATTGTGTTTGTGTTCCAACGTCTTGGATACCTGACGGTCACCGTGATCGCAGTTCTCTGACCTTTGCCGACGTTTCTGCCTACACCCCCTTCATCAAGAAAGGTGAGCAATAATGGCGACTCTAACACTAAACAAAATCACGTCGCAAAAAGGCATTTCTGTTGCCGAAGCGACGAAGAAAATAGCCGACCTCGGGTGGAATCCTTCCTATGTTCAGGAAGCGATGACCTACCCGACAGACTACAAGATTACCAAAGCACCACGCGACCCAATGAAGCAGGTGCTTCGGTCTTACTTCTCGATGCAGGAAGAAAAGGACAACCGCGTTTACGGTGCCCTTGATGCCGCCCTTCGGGGTGACATGTTCCGCAACGTGGAACCGCGCTGGGTGGAATGGATGAAGCTGTTTCTGGCGATCATCCCCTTCCCAGAGATTTCGGCTGCACGGTCTATGGCCATGGTCAGCCGTCTGGCACCGGGCGAGGATCTGCGCACCGGTTTCACCATGCAGATGGTCGATGAATTCCGCCATTCCACCATTCAGATGAACCTGAAGAAGTGGTACATGGAAAACTACATCGACCCGGCTGGGTTTGACATCACCGAAGAGGCCTTCGGGAAGTGCTATGCCACCACCATCGGGCGTCAGTTCGGCGAGGGGTTCCTTACCGGCGATGCGATGACGGCAGCCTGCATGTATCTGACTGTTGTGGCGGAAACCGCGTTCACCAA
>JANOFE010000028.1:0-1579 GCA_031413495.1 Pseudorhodobacter sp.
CGGTTTCCAATGGCTGTGTCCGGCTGGTGAATGACCATGTGACCCAGCTTTATGACACCGTTCCAATGGATACCCGCGTCGTGCTTTACGCCAAGAAAACGGCGGCCTGACTTTTCTTTCAAGCTGACGAGACGGGAGGCACTTTCCCCCCTTGCGGACTCTTATTCGCATCCTATAATGTAATAGTATAACATTACAGGATAACCCCTATGCGCGATCCACGCCTTCCCGTTACGGTGCTGTCCGGCTTTCTCGGCGCGGGCAAAACCACGCTGCTGAACCACGTGCTGAACAACCGTGATGGCCGCCGCGTGGCGGTGATCGTGAATGACATGTCCGAGGTAAACATTGACGCCGACCTGATCCGCGATGGCGCGGGCCTGTCCAGATCCGAGGAAAAGCTGGTCGAAATGACCAATGGTTGCATCTGCTGCACCCTGCGTGATGACCTGCTGGTCGAGGTGAACCGCCTCGCCGCCGAAGGCCGTTTTGACTATCTGATGATCGAATCCACCGGCATCGCCGAACCCCTGCCCGTTGCTGCCACCTTCGATTTCCGGGACGAAGACGGTCAAGGCCTTTCCGATGTCGCGCGCCTTGATACCATGGTCACCGTGGTTGACGCGATCAACCTGCTTAAAGACTTCTCCAGCCATGATTTTCTGGCCGATCGGGGCGAATCCCTAGGCGATAATGACACCCGCAGCCTTGTCAACCTGCTGACCGAACAGATCGAATTCGCCGATGTCGTGGTGTTGAACAAAACCGCCGATGCTGGCCCCGCGCGCACCGATGCCGCCCGCAAAATCATCAAGGCGCTGAACCCCGATGCGCGGCTGATCGAAACGGATCGCTCAGTTGTCGATGCCAATGAAATTTTTGACACTGGCCTGTTCGACTTTGACCGCGCCCATGAACACCCCTACTGGGCGAAGGAACTTTATGGCTTTGCCCACCACCAGCCTGAAACCGAAGAATACGGCATTTCCAGCTTTGTCTACCGCGCCCGTGCACCGTTTCATCCGGGCCGCATTCATGCGCTCCTCCACGGCGATTTGCCGGGTGTCATCCGCGCCAAGGGCCACTTCTGGATGGCCTCGCGCCCCAATTGGGTGGCCGAGTTCTCGCTTGCAGGGGCCGTCTCCTCCGTCACCCCACTTGGTGGCTGGTGGGCGTCAGTCCCCCGCGACCGCTGGCCTACACATCCCGATGCGCTGGCCGAAGTGGCGGATAAATGGCAGGAGCCTTGGGGCGACCGCCGCCAAGAATTGGTGTTCATCGGGTCTGGTATGAATGAGGCTGCCCTGCGTCACGCATTGGATGCCGCCCTGATCCCTGCATCAGATTTCACCCCACTCGCTTGGACCGAGTTTTCAGACCCGTTCCCCGTTTGGGCGCGCAAGGCCGCCGCATGACGCACAACCTGTCCAGCCGCCGTGTGCGATACCGCAAAGGTTGCGCCATGGCCGCCCATGACCGCCTGCCAATAGACCTGCGCGCATGGCTGATCCACGCCGCACTGCCATGGAGCGCGGCCTCCGCTCTGCGTCTTTGGACCCGTGCTTTGCAATCAACTGGC
>JANOFE010000029.1:0-7683 GCA_031413495.1 Pseudorhodobacter sp.
CCAGTTGAGCTACAGGCCCCCAGCGAGGCCCTGACTATCAGGATGCGCGCTTACGTCAAGAAGCTGCAGCAACTGCTGCAACAGATGTTCCCATTTCGCGCGCCATGCGCTAAGTCGGCGCAACTTATGCTGCTGGGGGCCGATGCATGACCACAACCGGAAAGAACGGCCTGACCTATGCCGATGCGGGCGTTGATATTGATGCAGGCAATGCGCTGGTCGAACGCATTAAACCCGCCGCCGCCGCGACCCGCCGCTCCGGCACGATGTCCGGTCTTGGCGGCTTTGGCGCGCTGTTTGATCTGAAGGCTGCGGGCTATTTCGACCCGGTTCTGGTGGCGGCAACCGACGGTGTTGGCACCAAACTGCGCATCGCGATTGATACCGGAAATGTCGATACAATTGGCGTCGATCTGGTGGCGATGTGTGTCAACGATCTTGTCTGCCAAGGTGCCGAGCCTTTGTTTTTTCTGGATTATTTTGCAACCGGCAAGCTGGACCTTGACCAAGCCACCCGCATCATCAACGGCATCGCGGCGGGGTGCGAGGCGTCGGGTTGTGCGCTCATCGGCGGCGAGACGGCAGAAATGCCGGGCATGTATCACAAGGGCGACTTTGATCTTGCGGGTTTTGCGGTTGGGGCGATGGAACGTGGCAATGATTTGCCCCGTGGCGTGGCCGAAGGGGATGTTTTGCTTGGCCTTGCCTCTAACGGTGTGCATTCGAACGGCTATTCCTTTGTGCGCAAAGTGGTGGAATTGTCCGGCCTTGGTTGGGATGCGCCGTCACCGTTTGGGGGTGGCACCCTGGGCCAGGCCCTGCTGACCCCGACCCGGCTTTATGTGAAGCAGGCACTGGCGGCGGTGCGTGCTGGGGGTGTTAACGCGCTGGCCCACATCACCGGCGGCGGGCTGACCGAAAATCCCCCGCGCGTGATCCCCGACGGGCTGGCCTGCGAGATTGATCTTGCGGCATGGGCGCTACCGTCAGTGTTTCGCTGGTTGGCACAAACGGCGGGCATGTCTGAGCCGGAACTGTTGAAAACCTTCAACTGCGGCATTGGCATGATGCTGGTCGTCGCCCCCGACCGGGCAGATGACATCGCGGCGCTGCTGGCAGCACAGGGTGAAACCGTTGTGCATTTGGGTCGCGTGGTTGCTGGGCAGGGCGTGATCTACGAAGGCCGCCTTTTGTGAAACGTGTCGCCATCCTGATATCCGGGGGTGGCTCCAACATGCTGGCGCTGACCCGCGATATGGTGGGGAACCATCCGGCACGCCCGGTTTTGGTCGCCTCGAACGTACCGGGGGCGGCGGGCCTTGTGCGGGCGGCAGAAATGGGAATAGCGACCCTCGCGTTAGATCACCGGCCCTACCAAGGCGACCGCGCGGCGTTCGAGGCAGACTTGATGGCTAAAATCACCACCGCTGATCCCGACATCATCTGCCTTGCAGGATTCATGCGGGTGCTGACGCCATCCTTTATCGCCCCCTTTGCCGGACGGATGCTGAATATCCACCCGTCGCTTTTGCCAAAATATCCGGGCCTGCACACCCATCAGCGCGCACTTGATGCGGGCGACAGTGCGGCTGGCTGCACGGTGCATGAGGTGACAGCGGTGTTGGACGATGGCCCGATCTGGGGCCAGGCAACGGTGCCCATTCTGCCGGGCGATACGGCAGACAGCTTGGCCGCACGCGTGCTGATCGAAGAACATCGCCTGTACCCGGCATGCCTGCGCCGGTTTGCCGCCCGCACCTAACAGGGCAAGTCGGCCTCGGTGACACAGGGCCACGTCACCCGGCGCAGTCGCGGGATGTGGGCACCGCAAAACCAGACCTGCAATTTCATCTTGGCTCGAATATCCCCGTGCGGAGCGCAAGAAAGAACCTTCGGTTGGGGTATTTAAGCCAAACTGGCATCACAACCAGTGCGCGAGGCCTTTCCAATCACCCCCCCGCGCCCTATAGCGGAAGAACGGGATGACCCCGTGTTTGACGGGATATCTGCCCAATGCGTACGATTACCACGACCGATGACCTTGCTGTCTTTTGCGCTGCTGCCAAAAACGAAGCCTACGTCACCATCGACACCGAATTTCTGCGCGAGCGGACCTATTGGTCCAAGCTGTGCCTGATCCAGCTGGCTTTGCCCGGAAAAGACGGTGATGCGGTGTTGGTTGATCCGATCGCGGGCGAGGCCATGTCGATGGAACCGCTTTATGATTTGTTCCGCCACAAGGCCACGGTGAAGGTGTTTCATGCCGCACGCCAGGATCTTGAGATTTTCTTTGTCGAAGGCGGCGTTTTTCCTGAACCGATGTTTGACACGCAAGTGGCCGCCATGGTCTGCGGTTTTGGCGAACAGGTGGGCTATGAGACGCTTGTTAAAAAGATCGCACATGAACCGCTGGATAAAACCTCGCGCTTTACCGATTGGTCACGCCGCCCGCTGACCGACGCGCAGATGATCTATGCGCTGGCCGATGTCACCCATTTGCGGGTGATCTACGAACATCTGTCAGCCCAGATCGTAAAAAACGGCCGGCAAAAATGGGTCGAAGAAGAATTGGCGGTTCTGACCGATCCCGCCACCTATACCGTAACCCCGGATGAAGCTTGGACGCGGATCAAGACGCGCACCACATCGGGCCGTTTTCTGGGCGTGGTGAAAGAACTGGCGCGGTTTCGCGAAGATTACGCGCAAAAGAACAACGTGCCGCGCAGCCGGGTGATGAAGGATGACGCGCTGCTGGAACTGGCATCAACCCGGCCCACCAATGTTGAAGAACTGGGTCGGTCGCGCCTCTTGCTGCGCGAAGGCCGCAAGGGCGATATTGCCGATGGCATTTTGTTGGCGATCAAGGCGGGCATGGACATGCGGCCAGATGATCTTCCGAAGCCTGATCTTAGCCGCGATCAGTTGCAGGTGAACCCGGCGCTGGCCGATCTGCTGCGGGTCTTGCTGAAGGCCAAGACCGAACAGCTGGGGGTGGCTGCAAAACTGGTCGCATCTGCGTCTGATCTGGATGCCATTGCGGCGGGTGAACGTGATCTGGACGCCCTGCATGGCTGGCGGCTTGAAGCGTTCGGCGAAGACGCTTTGCGCCTGTGCCGGGGTGAAATCGCGCTGACCGCCAAGGGCAATGATGTGAAAGTGATCCGGCTTTAGGCGCTGATGAGTTTTGACGGAAACGACAGTGTGTTGGAGCGATTTGACACGCGTCAAATCGTGTCGCGACGGCCCGCCGGGGGCAGGCGCGCGGGTCGCGCACCAGCCCGGGCAGACGCGCCCCGATTTACCAGCATCGGTTTGCTCTATACCTTCCCTTGTTCAACGGCGTCCCGCCTTATGAACAACGAACCGAAAAACGCCGCCCGGCGGCGTTTTCAGATCGGTCCGAGGCATGTGGCCACGCCTAAAATCTTTGTTCAGTTTTTCCGATAAATTTCTTCCCGCCCTAGTTGACGGACCGCTATCTGCCCCGCGCTACCGCCGAACCGCCCGCGCATTGCGTGTGCCCTGTACGATAATCTCGCGGATGCCGTCCAGCTTTACGGTGGACAAAGACACCGCTACCGCCACTTGGCGCGATCTTTGCGTGTTGACATCGGTCTGCTCTACCGGGGGCAACAGGCGGAAATCGTAAATCAGCACACCTTCCGTCTCGATCGGGCGGGCCACCAGTTCCGCGTCCCAATAGCCCTGCGTCGGATTGCGCCCTTCGGCACGAATAATCGCGCCGCCGGGGAAGGATTCGATGTCCAACGACAGCACTTCGTCCACCAACAGCCGTGGATCAGCCGCCTCGACTTGACTGATCGCCACGTTTTCAACCGGTGCCGACCGGCCGAACCAGTTAAACGGGTTCAGCCGTGATTGGCACGCCCCCAACAAAACCACCATCATCAGTGCGGCAAGCAGTGATCGCTTCATTCCCGGTCCCTCAACATGGCGCAACAGCCTTTTCCCTTGGGTAGCCGATACCGTGCGCTTTGAAAAGCTCTGCGACATAAAGGGTCGCGTGTCATACTGGACCTTTTGGGAGCGAAGCCTTACCTGACATCTAAACCGGAGACTTGCCATGGCCACCACCGCATTTGAGGACATCGCCGAGACGTTCGAATTCCTTGACGATTGGGAAGACCGCTATCGCCATGTGATCGAACTTGGCCGTGCCATGCCGCCCTTGGATGCGGCATTTCGGGTGCCCGCTTTCAAGGTGGATGGCTGCGCCAGTCAGGTGTGGATCAGACCGACGGTTCAGGGGCAGGGGCGGGATGCCACATTTGATTTCCAAGGCGAAAGTGACGCGATGATCGTGCGCGGCCTGATCGCCATTTTGCACGCGCTATACGCAGGCGTTACCGCCGCAGATGTGGCGCAGGTGGATGCGCCCGCCGAATTGGGCCGCCTTGGGTTGACGGACCATTTGTCGGCCCAGCGGTCCAACGGCTTGCGCGCCATGGTGGACCGCATCCGCAAAACCGCAGCCGAAGCGGCACTTTAGCTGCGCATCACTTTCACGCGGTCGGTGTAAAACGCCAAATGCCCGGCGATCTGCCCCATGCCGTCAATCGGCGTCTCATAAGACCAGACCGCGTCTTTCAACACCTGGCTGCCGGTGACGATGGAATAATAACTCGCCTCACCCTTCCAGGGACAGGTGGTTTGCCGATCACTGGGGTCCAACAGCGCCATCGCCACATCCTCACGTGGCACATAGATAACTGGCGCGTGGCTGCCTTCGGTCATCTCCAGCGCGCGTGACGATTCGCCGATCACCGCGCCGTCAGCCCGGATCACATAGGTGCCGGGGGCTTGGCGAATTTTGATATGGTCTGCCATGTCTCTGCTCTCCTACAGGGGATCAAGAATGAAAGGTGGCAGGCAACCGCCGTTTCGGCAAGCGTCACAAAACTGCGACGGCGGCCTTCAGCCAATCCAAAGCCTTGGCACTTAGGCGGGGCGCTAGTTTGCCAAGGGTTTCAGCATGATAGGCGTTCAGCCAATCCCGTTCACCCGGTGAAAGCATCGCTGTCACAATCAGCCGCCGATCCAGCGGCACGAATGTCAGCGTCTCAAAGCTAAGGTGTGTCCGCGCGTCTGCCCCGGCCAAATCCGGCGCGGGCTGAACCACGATCAGGTTTTCCAACCGAATGCCGAATGCCCCTTCGCGGTAATAACCGGGCTCGTTTGACAAGATCATGCCGGGTTCCAGGGCTACGTCCGATATGCGGCTGATCCGCTGCGGCCCTTCGTGCACCGACAAAAATGCGCCCACGCCGTGGCCCGTGCCATGATCAAAATCCATGCCCGCCAGCCACAGGTTATAGCGCGCCAGCGGGTCCAGATCGCGGCCTGCATAGCCCTTGGGAAACCGGACGCGGCTGATGGCGATCATACCCTGCAACACGCGGGTATAGCAGTGCCGCGCCTCATCGCCCGGATCGCCAATCGCGATGGTGCGGGTGATGTCGGTGGTGCCATCGACATATTGCGCACCCGAATCCACCAGCAGCAATTCGTTTTGCTGAATGGTCCGGTTTGATCCTTCGGTCACCCGGTAATGCATGATCGCGCCATGCGGCCCTGACCCGCAGATGGTATCGAATGAGATATCATGCAGCGCATTGGTGGCCCGCCGATAGCCTTCCAGCGCCCTGACCACATCAATCTCGGTCAGGCCGGCCTTTTGCGCCGGATCGTCAAGCCAACACAGAAATTCCACCATCGCCGCCCCGTCACGCAGATGGGCTTCGCGGGTGGCCGCAATCTCGGCTGCGTTTTTGCAGGCTTTCGGCAAACGGCAGGGGTCAGCGCCCCATACCACCTCAATCCCGGCATCCTTCAACTCTTGGCTTACCGCCAATGGTGCCGTGCCACGGTCCACCCTAACCGGGCCTTGCAAGGCGTGCAAAGCGGGCACAAAGGCGGCAACGGGTTGCAGATCAACCGCATCGCCCAAATGGGCCCGTACAACCGCATCAAACTTTGCCGGATCAGCGAACACCGTCACCCGCGCATCGGCATGCAGAATGGCAAAGCCATGCACAATAGGGTTGCGTGGCACATCTGCGCCGCGAATGTTCAACAGCCAGCAAAGGCTGTCCGGCAGCGTAATCACCGCCGCCGTTTGGCCGTCTTTGCGCAACCCCTCGGCCAGCCGCGCACGTTTGGCAGCACTGGTTTCCCCCGCCAACGCATCAGGATGCACAAAGGCGTGGCCAACCGGTGCAGGGGGTTGATCATCCCACACTTTATCAATGATATTGCTGCAATATCGCAGGGTTACACCGGTATTTTCAAGTGCTGTCTCAAGGGCTGCAATTTCGTCCGCCGTATGCAGCCAAGGGTCAAATCCGACCACGCCAGCGGCTAGATTTGCCTTGATCCAATCCCCTGCCTTCGTTTCCGGCCAAGGCACCGGGGTGAAATGGCCAAGGTCAACCTGTCCCTTCACCTGCACCCGGTAACGCCCATCGATGAACACGCCTGCAACATCGCGCAAAACCACGCAAAACCCGGCAGACCCGGTAAATCCGGTCAGCCATTGCAACCGCTCATCGCGCGCCGCCACATATTCCCCCTGATGCGCATCGGCACGCGGGATGATGAACCCTGCAAGACCTTCGGCTGTCAGGGCGGCGCGCAAAGCCGCCAATCTGGCGGCGCCAGTTTCAGGCGAAGAGACCGCGTTAAACGATTGAAACATCAGCCAACTCTCCGCATGCCCATCGCCTTGGCCCGCTTCCTTGCGTCCACCTCGAACAGCCCGGCCAGCTGTTCCGTCATAGCGCCCGCCAACTGCTCTACGTCCGTAATCGTCACCGCGCGGTTGTAATAGCGGGTCACGTCATGGCCGATACCGATGGCAATCAATTCCACTTGACGGCGCTTTTCGACCATGGCGATCACATCGCGCAGGTGCTTTTCCAAGTAATTCGCCGGGTTCACCGACAATGTGCTGTCGTCCACTGGCGCACCGTCGGATATGACCATCAGAATTTTGCGCGCCTCTGGCCGCCCCACCGACCGCCGATGTGCCCATTCCAGGGCTTCGCCGTCGATGTTTTCCTTCAGCAGCCCTTCCTTCATCATCAGCCCCAGATTGGGCCGCGCCCGTCGCCAAGGCGCGTCTGCGGATTTATAGATGATGTGGCGCAAATCGTTCAACCGCCCCGGCTGTTGCGCGCGCCCCTGTGCCAGCCAACGTTCCCGCGCCTGCCCGCCTTTCCACGCCCGCGTGGTAAATCCCAGAATTTCCACCTTCACCGAACACCGCTCCAACGTGCGGGCCAGCACATCTGCGCAGATCGCGGCTATTGAGATCGGCCGCCCGCGCATGGAGCCGGAGTTATCCAGCAGCAACGTCACGCAGGTATCGCGAAACTCGGTGTCCTTTTCACGCTTGAACGACAGCGGCGTTGTCGGGTTCGCCACCACCCGTGCCAGCCGCCCCGCATCCAGCGTGCCTTCTTCCAGATCAAATTCCCAGCTGCGGTTTTGTTGTGCTTGCAACCGCCGTTGCAATTTGTTTGCAAGCCGGGATACTGCCCCCTTCAAAGGCTCCAACTGCTGATCCAGATACGCCCGCAGCCGTTCCAATTCGGCGGGTTCTGCCAAATCCTCAGCCTTGATTTCTTCATCAAAATCCGTGGTAAACACGGCATAGTTCGGGTC
>JANOFE010000030.1:0-86506 GCA_031413495.1 Pseudorhodobacter sp.
ACCAGGAGCAAGCAAAATGGCTGCTAAGGACGTCAAGTTCGATACCGATGCCCGCGACCGCATGTTGCGTGGCGTAAACATTCTTGCCGACGCTGTGAAAGTTACCCTTGGGCCAAAAGGCCGCAATGTGGTGATCGACAAGTCGTTCGGATCTCCGCGCATCACCAAAGACGGTGTAACGGTTGCCAAAGAGATCGAGCTTTCCGACAAGTTCGAAAACATGGGCGCGCAAATGGTGAAGGAAGTCGCTTCCCGCACCAATGATGAGGCTGGCGACGGCACCACCACCGCGACCGTGCTGGCACAGGCGATCATCAAAGAAGGCCTGAAGGCAGTTGCCGCTGGCATGAACCCGATGGACCTGAAGCGCGGCATTGATCTTGCAACCGCCAAAGTGGTTGCAGCGATCAAGGCAGCGGCGCGTCCCGTTATTGACAGCGCTGAAGTGGCGCAGGTTGGTACGATCTCTGCAAATGGCGAGTCCGAAATTGGCCGTCAAATCGCCGATGCGATGCAGAAAGTCGGCAACGAGGGCGTGATCACCGTCGAAGAAAACAAGGGTCTGGAAACAGAAACCGAAGTCGTCGAAGGCATGCAGTTCGACCGCGGCTATCTGTCGCCTTACTTTGTGACCAACCCAGACAAGATGCTGGTTGAGTTGGAAGATGTGCTGATCTTGCTGCACGAGAAAAAGCTTGGATCCTTGCAGCCAATGGTTCCGTTGTTGGAAGCCGTGATCCAAAGCCAGAAGCCGCTTCTGATCATTTCAGAAGATGTTGAAGGCGAAGCGCTTGCAACGCTTGTCGTGAACAAGTTGCGCGGCGGGTTGAAGATTGCGGCTGTGAAAGCACCGGGCTTTGGTGACCGTCGTAAAGCCATGCTGCAGGACATTGCTGTTCTGTCAGGTGGTCAGGTGATCAGCGAAGATCTGGGCATGAAGCTGGAAAATGTTGGTCTAGACATGCTTGGCCGCGCCAAGAAGGTCACGATCACCAAAGACACCACCACCATCATTGACGGCGCTGGCGACAAGGCTGAAATCAAGGCACGGGTCGACCAGATCCGCACCCAGATTGAAGAAACCACTTCGGATTACGACAAGGAAAAACTGCAGGAACGTGTGGCCAAACTGGCTGGCGGTGTTGCTGTGATCCGCGTGGGCGGCATGACCGAAATCGAAGTGAAAGAGCGTAAAGACCGCGTTGATGACGCGCTGAACGCAACCCGCGCTGCCGTTCAAGAAGGCATCGTGGTTGGCGGCGGTGTGGCGTTGATTCAGGCTGGTAAGGTTCTGGAAGGCATGACGGGTGCCAACAGCGACCAGAATGCTGGTATTGGCATCGTGCGCCTCGCCCTTGAAGCACCGCTGCGCCAGATCGCGCAAAACGCAGGTGTGGACGGTGCGGTTGTGGCGGGCAAAGTGCGCGAGTCCAACGACAAGACCTTTGGCTTTAACGCGCAGACCGAAGAATATGGCGACATGTTCAAGTTCGGCGTGATCGACCCGGCCAAAGTTGTGCGCACAGCGCTGGAAGATGCGGCATCAGTAGCCTCGCTGCTGATCACGACTGAGGCCATGATCGCTGACCGTCCAGAGCCCAAATCGGGCGGCGGCATGGGCGGTGGCATGGGCGGAATGGGCGGCATGGACGGGATGATGTAATCATCCGTTCCCCGCTTGGGAAACTTGGGAAGGGGCATCCGCGAGGGTGCCCTTTTTCATTTGGGGCAAGCAAGCGGCGCGCGTGCCGCGCAGGGGTTTTACCTCGGCACTTCGGGTTCCCCGAAGCGCCTCAGAGTTTTTGAGTATTTAAGCGAAAAGGAAATCGCAAAGGCGGGCTGGCGAGGGCGTGGTGCGCAAGCTATGCAGGGGTATGGCACTATTTTTATGGACGGCCCTTGCAATGCTGGCCTTTGCGGCGAATTCGGTTTTGAACCGGATGGGCGTGGCGGGCGGATTGATTGACCCGGTGAGTTACGCCGTAATCCGGCTGGCGGCGGGGGCATTGATGCTGGTGGTTCTGGTACTGGCCCGCTGGGCATGGCGCGGCGGTGCTGTGTGGCCGGGGGTGCCGGGTCGGCTGGCAGGCGTGGGCGGGTTGTTGGCCTATTTATTTGGATTTTCGGTCGCCTATCTGTCGCTTGATGCGGGGATCGGGGCGTTGATTCTGTTTGGATCGGTGCAGATCACGATGTTTGCGGGCGCGCTGATGGCGCGGGAAGCGGTGCCGCCTGCGCGCTGGGCCGGGGCGGTTTTGGCCTTTGTGGGGCTGGTGGTTTTGGTGGCTCCGGGCGGCAGCGTTGCGGCAATCGGGCCGGTAGCGGCGATGGTTTTGGCGGGCGCGGGTTGGGGCCTTTATTCGCTGGCGGGGCGCGGGGCGGATGATGCGTTGTTGGCGACGGCGGCGAATTTCGGGCTGGCGCTGCCGGTAGCGGTGGCGGTGGGGCTTATCCTTGGGCTGGGCGCAGTGGTGCAGCCTTTGGGCGTTTTGCTGGCCGTCCTGTCTGGGGCGGTGACATCGGGGCTTGGCTATGCGCTATGGTACGGCTTGGTGCCGCAGCTTGGTGCCGCGCGGGCGGGGGTGGCGCAACTGACAGTGCCGGTGCTGGCAGCGGGTGGCGGGGCGGTACTGCTGGGCGAGGGTGTGAGTCTGCGGTTTGGCATTGCGGCGGGTTTGGTTTTGGGCGGTGTGGCCTTGGCGAGCGTCGCACGGCAGTAGGTTTCGTTACAGCGCGGTCCTTAAAGTCTTTGGGCCATGCGAATTTGGACGTGGGTTTTAAGGCCGAATTGTTTGGGCGGGCTGCGCGCATCCTCGGTAAAGCCCATTTTGGACCAGAACCGATGGCCCTTGGTGTTTTCTTCCAGCACGGCAATCAGGATACGGGTTACCTGCCGCGTTTTGGCTGCGGTGAAGATATGAGCCAGCATATCCTGACCAAGCCGTTTGCCGCGATGGGCGGGGTCAATGAGCAAAAGGCCGATGTAGGCATCATCGGGGTTGGGGAAGCCAAAGCCGACCTCGGCAATGGCAACAAGTTGGTTGTGCTGCAGAAAAAGGCCGAGGTGAAGCGCGGTGGCGGGATCTCTGCCGGGGGGAGCACCGGTAAAGAAATCATGGGTTTGGTTGATATCTGGCAGTTGGCCGGACTCGAGGGTCACATAATCGGCGGCGCGCTGGAACAGGTTTGTGACTGCATGTGCATCGGTCGTGGCTTGCAGGGCGCGGATCATCGCACAATCACTTCCAGCGGGTCATATAGCACAGTGGTGCCCCAGGCGGCTTCGGGCAGGCTGTCGGGTTTGTAGCGGATATGGGTCAGACTTTCACGGGTGAACAGTTGGCACTTTGACACAACACCTTCGGGATCGCGCCATGTGGGGTCCAGCGTGCCCGCGGTAATCTGGCAGTGGAAGTAGATATCGACCTGATGAAAGCCAGTACCGGGATCGTGAAATTCATTGATCAGCGCAGGTGCGCCTACGGATACGGTCAGGCCGGTTTCTTCATAGACTTCGCGGATCAGGTTATCCGGCAGCGAGGTGCCGGGTTGCACGCCGCCGCCCGGTGCGCACCACAAATCAGAGGTGCCGCCGGGGTAGGCGTTGACCAGCAAAAGGCGGTTGCGGGTCAGGATGAGGGCGCGAACAGCAAGGCGGGGGGCGCGGTGTTTCATAGGGCAAGGCTGGGGCGGGGGGCGGGAATTGTCCAGCCTCTCGTATCTTGTGGGCAGAGGGGTTAGGTTTGCCGGATGTGGCGGAAAACAATCTTTGCAGTCATGGTGATGTTGGCCCCGTTTGGCGCGGCGGCGAGCCCGGTTGTTTCGGACTGCGTGGTGTTGTTGCACGGATTGGCGCGCAGTGAGGCATCCCTGCTGGCGATGGAGGCGGCGCTGACCGCCAAAGGGTATAGGGTGGTCAACGAGGGCTATCCGTCGACAAAAGCCAATATTGCCGAACTTGCGGGGGCCCATGTGGGGCCTGCGGTGGCGGCCTGCGGGGTGGCGCGGGTGAACTTTGTCACCCATTCGATGGGCGGCATTCTGGTGCGGGTCTGGTTGAGGGACAATCGCCCCGCCGACATGGGCCGCGTAGTGATGCTGGCCCCGCCAAACAAGGGATCAGAACTGGTGGATGCCTTTGGCGAAATTGGCGCGTTCCAATGGGTGAACGGTCCTGCAGGGTTAGAGTTGGGCACGGGCGCGGGTGATGTGCCGCGCGGATTGCCCATGCCAGACTATGCGCTGGGGGTGATTGCGGGCACGCGGTCGGTGAACCCGATCTATTCCGCCGTCATTCCGGGGCGGGATGATGGCAAAGTGTCGGTCAACAGTACGCGGGTGGCGGGGATGACCGATCATATCACGCTGCCGGTGACGCATACGTTTATGATGCTGAACCCGGTGGTGATTGCGGAAACGATCCGGTTTCTGGAAACCGGTGCGTTTGACCCGACGATTACCTACGGCGAAGCGGTGGAGGATGCTGTGGATGAGGTTTTGGATGGCGAATGAGCAGGCAGTCCGGGGGCAAGATGGATAATTTTAAGGGCTACGCCGCGATATCAAAGGCGGTGTCGCGATTTTGCGGCAGGCCGGTTGTGTTTTTGCTTGCCGTTGGGGTGATAGCGGTCTGGATCCTTACCGGGCCGCTGTTTGGCTTTAGCGATACTTGGCAGTTGGTGATCAACACCGGGACCACGATCATCACGTTTCTGATGGTGTTCCTGATCCAGAATACCCAGAATCGCGATACCACGGCCATACAGATTAAACTGGATGAATTGATCCGCGCCACGGCGGGCGCGCATAATGCGTTACTGGATCTGGAAGAAATGGACGAGCGGATGTTGGACCAGTTTCGTACGAAATATCAGATGCTTGCGACATCGGCGCGGGGGAAGCTGAAGCTGGGTCAGGTGGATACGGATTAGCCGGAGGCGTGATGGGGGTTAGGTGCGGAAGGCCCTATGCCTAAGTCTGCGAAAGATGCCGTGAACGGCGGCTATGCGGACGGAGCGGTCGTTGGCGCTTGGAACATAGGGCAGTGCCTGACTGCCGGGTGGGCGCTGCAACGCCAGTTCTAGGCACTTTATGGGTCAATGACCGCCCGACGACGTTCTGCTGGAGTTGGTGCAAAAGCGCCTGCCCGAGGGGGCTGTCAGGCGCGGCCCGGCGGGCTTTGCCCTTGATTCCGGGCAAGAACGGGATGGCCCGAATGACCATTAAGGGCTCAAAACGGCCATCGTCAGGGCGATCTGTGTCCCTCTCGCCACCCTTACGTCACAACTCGGTTCACATGCCCCATTTTGCGGCCTGGTTTGGCATCGGCCTTGCCATACAAGTGCAGGGCTGTATGGCGTTCTGCTGCCAGCGCGGGGGCGCGCAGAATATCGTCACCAATCAGGTTTTCCATCACCACATCGCTGTGGCGCGACCCGTCGCCAAGCGGCCAGCCGGTGATGGCGCGGATGTGCTGTTCAAACTGGTCCACCGCACAGCCGTTCTGCGTCCAATGGCCGGAATTATGCACGCGGGGGGCGATTTCATTGACGATCAAAGCGGCGGGTGTGACGAACAATTCCACCCCGATGACACCAACGTAATCGAGCGCTGTCAGGATGCGGGCAGCCATCAGCACGGCATCGGTACGCTGATGGGCGGTCAGGCGGGCGGGAACGGTGGTGGTGTGCAGGATGCCCGCGCGGTGCACATTTTCGCCGGGGTCGTAGCAGGCAACCGACCCGTCAAGGCTGCGCGCGGCGATTACCGACACCTCATGCGTGAAGGTGATAAAGCCTTCCAGCACTGACGGCGCGTTTTGCATGCTTTCCCATGCGGCGGGCGCATCTGCGGGGGAGAAAAGCCGCGCTTGGCCCTTGCCATCGTAGCCAAGGCGGGTGGTTTTAAGGATGGACGGCGTGCCGATCGTGGTGATGGCGGCTTGCAGATCGGGCAGTGAACCCACGGCAGCGTAGGGCGCGCAGGTAAGACCAAGGCTAGTGAGGAAAGCCTTTTCTTCCAGCCGGTCTTGGCTGATGGCAAGCGCGCGTCGGTTGGGGCGAATGGGTTTCAGCGCCTCAAGGGCGTCAAGCGCTGCGGTGGGGATGTTTTCAAATTCATAGGTGATGACATCGACTGATGCTGCAAAAGCGGAAAGTGCCGCAATGTCGGCGTAAGGCGCAGTGGTCAGCGCATGGGCCACATCGGCGGCGGGAGGGTTTGCACCCGGATCAAAAATATGAGTTTTGAAGCCGAGCCGGGATGCCGCGACAGACAACATGCGCCCCAACTGACCGCCGCCCAGAATGCCGATGGTACTGCCGGGGGGAAGACCCGCCTTGCCCGGATCAGTCATTGCTGGGTTCGTCCGGGATAGAGTTGGTAAGGGCACTGCGCCATGCATCAAGTTTCGCGGCAAGGGCGGCGTCGTTCAGCGCCAGAATGCCTGCCGCCATCAGGCCCGCATTGGCCGCACCCGCAGCCCCCGATGGCCATGGTGGCGACAGGAAAGCCTTTTGGCATTTGCAGGATGGAATAAAGGCTGTCCACCCCGGACAGGGCTTTGGTCATCACCGGCACGCCGATGACGGGAAGCCGTGTTTTCGACGCCATCATGCCGGGCAAATGCGCAGCCCCGCCAGCGCCCGCAATGATCACCTTCAAGCCGCGCGCCACGGCAGTTTTACCGTAGTCCCACAGCCGGTCAGGCGTGCGGTGGGCCGAGACAATTTTCGTCTCATAGGCGACGCCCAATTCATCAAGGATCAGAGCCGCTTCTTTCAGCGTCGGCCAGTCAGACTGGCTGCCCATAATGATGCCAATTTCAACCGTCATGCGTCACCTATCCTTGTGCGCCGCACTATAGCGGGGTCAAGGGCAGGGGCAAGGTGGCGCAGGGGTTTGCGTCTTTAGATTGGCTGGGTTAAGCAGCGGCATGATCATCGCATCCATCCTGTCCGCCGTTCTGATTGCCCTTGCCGTCCTACATGTTTTATGGGGGATTGGATTTTGGTTTCCCATTGAGGATGAGGCACAACTGGTGCGCGCGGTGGCTGGCTTTGCTGATGCTGAAGAAATGCCCGGGGCTGTGCCCTGTGCCTTGGTGGCGGTGGCGCTGTTCATGGCAGTGACCTGCCTTTGGTGGCCGCCCGGGCCATTCCGGTTTTTGGCGCTGGCGGTGATTGGCGTGATGTTTGTGGCGCGCGGTGCTGTGGCTTTTACCCCGTTCTGGCGCAAACTGACGCCTGTTGAGCCTTTCGCCACGCTGGACCGCAAATATTATGGGCCGCTTTGTTTGGTCATGGGCTTGGGGTTTTTCGCGTCGCTCTAAAGCGTGGGCAACCACGGGCCGGGGATGTGCGTGGCCTCGGCATCACCGGGCCAAGGGGGCATAGAGATGCAGATGAATTTTAGCGCGATTGGGCCAAGACAGCGATATTGAAACGCTGTGCCAACGGGGATGTCGATGGATGTGCCGGGTAAAAGGGACGTAACCATTTCCTGCCCTCCGGATTTGCGCCAAATCTGGCCCTGTCCTTCCAGCACATGCCAGAATTCTGAAATGGTGGCGTGAATCGTCGCGCGGTTGATCTGGCCGGGTGGGACCGTGCTGTGGATCATGTTGCCGGTTGGGCCATCCATGATGAACCGGATATCTGCCCCGGCGGGCGATTTGGCATCTGGCAGAAGGGAAAGCGTTGTTTCCTTCATCGCAGGGTCAGGCGATGATATCTGGGATAAGGGCATCTTCCATCTTCACGATCTGATCCTTTAGAAACAACTTTTGCTTTTTCAGCCGCCGCAACGTCAAGGGATCTGGCCGCCCGGCGGTTTCAAGAACATGGATCGCTTCATCCAGATCGCGGTGTTCGCGCACCAGCACGCCCAACCGGATGCGCAGCATTTCATCATGGTTCAATTCACTTGGTGGGGTCATCGGGTGTTTGAGGGTCCTGATCAGGGTCTGGCCGCCAATAAGGATACAGCGATTCGGGGCGGGGTCGGCATCAAATATGATGCGATTTTAGCAAGATAACACAAATTCAGCAGGTGCTGATCGTCTGCCGCTGCAGGGGCTTGCGCCGTAGCGGCACCGCCCCCATATTTACAGGTGTCAGGGTGCCCATTTGGGGCTTTGGCGAAGATGTCGCTTCGAGAAAGGGCATATGGGATGTCTAAACTAACGCTGGGGTCGCACCCCTATCTTCTAGGGTTTGAACAGCTGGAACGGCTGGTTGAGCGCACCGCAAAAACGGCTTCAGAAGGTTATCCCCCGTTCAATATCGAGGCTGTGGCCGAAAACGCCTACCGCATCACGCTGGCTGTGGCCGGGTTTGACGAAGCGGATTTGGCGATTACCGTTGAGGATCGCCAGCTTGTGATCCGTGGTCGGCAGGGCGACGAAGACACAGGTCGCGTTTTCTTGCACCGGGGCATTGCCGCACGCGCATTTCAGCGTAGTTTTGTACTGGCCGAAGGTGTCGAAGTGGCCGGGGCATCAATGGAAAACGGCCTGTTGCATCTGGATTTGCAGAGGTCTGTTCCCGATGCTGTGGTGCAGACGATCAAAATTGGTCGCAAGGCAGGAGAGAAATGATGAATGTCAAATATGCCCCCTTAGGTGCTGACGCCGCCCGCATCGTTTATGTGCGCGAAGTGGCCGTGGCCGACCTGCCGCAAGCGTTGCAGGACGAGGCCGAAGGGCTGGAGACGCTGTTTGCCGTGCATTCGCCTGACGGCGCGCGTCTGGCGCTGGTGCGCGACAAGGCCATTGCCTTTGCACTGGCCCGCCAGAACGACATGGCCCCGGTGTCTGTGCATTGATTGCCTAGCGCGCAGCGCATTACTGTTTTGCGGTGTGTACGGTTGGCTTGCGCCGGGATAACCCGCGGTAAGCGCGCGGAAGAAATGCATATTTGATCTGACCCATCAATGTAGGGGCCATATCGTCGGTGACACCAGTTGGAATATCACAGGGGCCGGGCACCCGAAACGTGCCAAAGGCGCGGTCGAACAGGGAAAATACTGTGGCATAATTGGTGTTAAACGCCTTTGGATCAACGGCGTGATGCCAGCGGTGCATGGCGGGGGACACGAAAACCTTGCCAAGTGGCCCGAACGTCCATGGCAGATCGGCATGAATAAAATAGCCGTAATAGTGCCGCACGAGACTGTTCGACAAAACCACGATTGGCGGCATCCCAAGGATCAGCAAAACCCCTGAATCAATGGCAAAGGTGGTGATGCGGTTGATCGGATGAAATCGTTCCAGCGAAAACCATGTCATTTCGGTATCCGAATGGTGCACAGCATGCGACGGCCATAGCAGCGGTGTGTGTTCCAGCCGATGCCGCCAGTAGCCAACAAAATCGCCGATAAAAACACCCAGAAAAATGGTCAACGGCATCGGTAAGCTGGACCATGCCGCCGGTGAGACAAGGCGCAGATCTTGGGTTTGCACGACAGCATGCATGGCCTGTGAGGCGACGGTGATCAGCGGCACAATCAACAGCAGGTTGAACAGCGAAATCTGAATATTCAGGTGCGATTCTGCAAAAGCGCGCTTCATGTCAGGCAACAAGTCCCGACGTTTGACCAGCAAACCCAAGGCCAAAAAGAACAGCGCGGGCCAAAGAAGGCTGCGGGCCGCACCCGAAAGGGCAGCCCAACTGTCAGTCAGAAACTGCGCAACCATCTGTATCATATCACCGTCACCCCCAACCGCTTTGTCACGCAGCAACCGATTGGCCCGTTGTCGCGCCGATTGCACCCGTTCAAGCAACGAACTGCGGTAAAAATGAGGAATGGACGTGGCTTTTCGCATCCACAGGATGAGAAATGCCACGCGCCAGAGGACGCAGTAATTTTTACACAGGGTAGACGCTAAAACAGGTGGCCCACCGTGCCACTTGTTTTGTTGAAACGTTGGTTTAGCCGCCAATCAGGCCCATTTGTTCCAGTTTCAGGATCACCTGATGCGCGCAGTGATCGACATCGACATTTTCGGTATCCACCACAATCTCGGCTTTCGTGGGCACTTCGTAGGGGTCTGAAATACCGGTGAATTCCTTGATCTTGCCTTCGCGGGCCAGTTTATAAAGGCCCTTGCGGTCGCGGCGTTCGCATTCTTCTACGCTGGTCGCGACATGCACCTCGATGAAGGCACCAAACGCCTCGATCATCTCGCGCACGGCGCGGCGGGTGGCGGTGTAGGGGGCGATCGGCGCACAGATGGCGATACCGCCGTTTTTGGTGATTTCAGACGCCACATAACCGATGCGCTTGATGTTGATATCGCGGTGTTCTTTGCTGAACCCCAGCTCGGATGACAGATGCTTGCGCACGACGTCGCCGTCCAGCAGGGTAACCGGGCGTCCACCCATTTCCATCAGCTTGACCATAAGCGCGTTGGCGATGGTGGATTTGCCAGAGCCGCTGAGGCCGGTGAAAAACACCGTGAAGCCCTGCTTGTTGCGCGCGGGTGAGGTTTTGCGTAGCTGCACAACCACCTCGGGAAAAGAAAACCATTCCGGTATGTCGATGCCTTCGCGCAGGCGGCGGCGCAGTTCTGTGCCGGAAATATCCAACACGGTGGACCCTTCCGGCACCTCGTTGGCCGGATAATACTGTGCTTTTTCCTGCACATAGACCATGTGTTTGAAATCTACCATGGTGACGCCAATTTCCGCCTCATGTTCTTTGAACAGAACCTGCGCGTCGTAGGGGCCGTAGAAATCTTGGCCCGCCGAGTTTTTGCCGGGGCCCGCGTGATCGCGACCCACGATGAAATGGGTGCAGCCGTGGTTGCGCCGGATGATGCCGTGCCAAACGGCTTCGCGCGGGCCTGCCATGCGCATGGCAAGGTTCAGAAGGCTCATCGCGGTGGTCGATTGCGGGTACTTGTCCAACACCGCCTCGTAGCAGCGCACGCGGGTAAAATGGTCGACATCGCCGGGTTTGGTCATGCCAACAACCGGGTGGATCAGCAGGTTCGCCTCTGCTTCACGTGCGGCGCGGAACGTCAGTTCCTGATGCGCGCGGTGCAGGGGGTTGCGGGTTTGGAACGCCACGATCTTGCGCCAGCCCAATTTGCGGAAATAAGCGCGCAGTTCGTTTGGTGTATCGCGCCGCGCCTTGAAATCGTAATGCACCGGCTGCTGGATGCCGGTGATCGGGCCGCCAAGATACACCGCACCCGCCTGATTGTGCAGGTAGTTGACAGCAGGGTGGGCCAAATCATCGGCACCGTAGACCATTTCGGCCTCACGTTGCTTGTTCGGCAGCCATTTGTCGGTGACGGACAGGATGGCCAGGATCACACCTTCGGCGTCGCGCAGGGCAATGTCTTGGCCGGGTTCGATTTTGTCGGCAAAGGCTTGGGTGACGTCCAGATTGATCGGCATGGGCCACAGGTTGCCGTCTGCAAGCCGCATGTTTTCCACGACGCTGTTGGTATCAGCCTCTGACAAAAAGCCCTTCAATGGGTAAAAGCCACCGTTCATCAGCAGTTCCAGATCACAGACCTGCCGCGCGGTCAGATCCCACGACGGCAGATTTCCCGCCTCGACTTTCAGCTTTAGCGCGGAATCGTGCGAGACATAAAGTTCAGGGATTGGAACGAGGTTGGACAAGGTCATCGCTTACTCACTTTTTCAAAAATTAGTATGGCAGGGTTTTCCCTGCACTCGCGCGGGGCTTTAGCGCGTCAATGCGGCGAAATTCAAGCAAATGCTGCAAATGCAAAGAAGAAAGAGCGATATTTCCAGTGGTTGTTGCTGTGGATGGGCAAATATTCGCTTGGGCATCATTTTGCAGGATCAGTGTTCCGTGCCCGACAAGAATTTTTCCGCATCTAGCGCCGCCATGCACCCCATGCCCGCCGATGTCACCGCCTGGCGGTAGATGTGGTCGGTTAAATCCCCTGCGGCAAACACACCCGGAATAGCGGTGCGAGTCGACCCTGCTTCGACCTGCACATAGCCGCCGGAATGCAGCGGCAACTGGTCTTTCACCAATTCCGATGCGGGGGCATGGCCGATCGCCACAAAGAAGCCGTGGCACGGCACATCTTTGACCTCGCCGGTTTTCAGGTTGCGGGTGCGCACGGCGGTGACCGATGATGGCAAGTCGGTGCCCAGAACTTCGATCACTTCGCTATCCCATTGCATCACGATCTTTGGATGTTTGAACAACCGGTCTTGCATGATCTTTTCCGCCCGCAGCGTACCCCGGCGGTGGATCAGGGTAACTTTGGTGGCAAAATTGGTCAGGAAAAGCGCCTCTTCCACTGCCGTATTGCCGCCGCCGATCACCACCACCTCTTTGCCGCGATAGAAAAATCCGTCACAGGTGGCGCAGGCCGATACGCCAAAGCCCTTGAATTTTTCTTCTGACGGCAGGCCCAGCCATTTGGCCTGCGCCCCGGTGGCAAGGATTACCGCGTCGGCGGTAAAGGTGATGCCAGAATCCGCTTGCGCCACAAATGGCCGCTTTGACAGATCAAGGCTGCTGATATGATCGGATATCACCTCCGCCCCCATCGCCGTGGCATGCGCTTCCATCCGCACCATCAGATCGGGGCCCATGACATGCGTGTCACCGGGCCAGTTTTCCACCTCGGTTGTGATCGTCAACTGCCCGCCCGGCTGAATGCCCTGCACCAAAATGGGGTTCAGCATGGCGCGTGCTGCGTATACGGCGGCGGTATAGCCCGCCGGGCCAGAGCCGATGATCAAAACCTTTGTGTGCCGTGTATCCGCCATCATAGCCCCCAGAATCTACCGAAGGCTGATATATGGTGGGATCACGGTGGCGGAAAGCCCCAGCGCCGCCGTTGCGCAAAGCTGGCGTATTTGTGATGCGATGCGTTAATTTATTGCGCAGTTGTGAAACATTATTGCGCGGCGCGGCGCAAACCCCTACATTCCGCCCCGAAATGGGAGAATGAAATGTCCGCATCCAAGCTTGACCCCATTGATCGCCAAATCCTTGCCGAATTGCAGGCCGACGGGCGGATGACCAATGTGGAACTGGCCAAACGGGTGGGCATTTCCGCGCCACCCTGTCTGCGCCGGGTGCGGACGCTGGAAGAGGCCGGGTATATCAACGGCTATCACGCCGATATCAACGCCCGCGAAATGGGCTTTGAAGTGCAGGTATTTGCGATGGTGCGGTTGCGCAGTCAGGCCGAAGTGGATCTTTCCGCGTTTGAGAAACGCTGCCGCGAGTGGCCGCTGGTGCGTGAATGCCATATGCTGAACGGCGAGATTGATTTCATTCTGAAATGCGTGGCACCCGATCTGTCAACATTTCAGAATTTTCTGACCGAAGGGCTGACATCAGCAGACAATGTGGCGTCGGTGAAAACCAGTCTGGTGATCCGTTGTGCCAAGGACGCGCCGGGATTGCCGTTTGACGTGCTGGAAGCGCGGTTGAAGAAAACTGCGTGAGTTTGAGCATCACCGCCAAAAAAGGAAAAGGCGGCCCCTTAACGATGTGCCAGAGAACACATCAAGGCCGCCTCACCCGAGCAACAACCCAAATTCAGCCCTGAGAGACCAAAATCGGAGCGGTCATGGTGCCGATCCATCGCTGGATCATTTGCACCGTTACCCGCCAGCTTCACATAGATACACCATCATTAGTGAACAAGGCGTAAATGCGGCATTGTTCCCAATTCACGACAAAACCTTGGTCCCGTGGCACATTTACGCCAATCTTGGCGGAAGATTGCCGACAAAAATCCCAATAATCGCAAGACTTTGCCAGATTTGGTCGATAATGGCCCCGCTCATCAGACCGAAAAGCAACCGAATCATGCTGCGGCGCAGAAGGTGCGCGTTTCATGATCTTTGCCCCGTTCAGCGTGCTGCCGCCGCCTTTGGTTTCGGCGGAACCTGCATTTGAATATGTTTGAAAGCAAATGGCCGCATTTTTGACCCGCGCTGCCAAGGCAGTGTCAGATCAGCCGTTTTGCTGGCGTCGATCACAGAAGTCAGCCAGCGGCGGTGTTTGATCATGGTAAGCGTCCTTTTCGGATATCTTGATGATCTTGCAACTATGACAGCCCATTGCGGCGGGTCTTTGGCTATTAAAATGGAAACAATCACGCTCTGATTGGTGACAACAGGGTTTTCAGGGTTGTAGAAACCGCAGACCTAAACTCATGAAATAATTCATATTTGTTTAAGAATGGAAAGCGGTGAGCAGCTATTGTTTCCAAAATTGCGGCAAAGAGGGGGCAAGAGTTGCCAAATTTCTGCCCTTGTTACAGCCGGATCGCCGAAATCAATCGACCATAGTCGGCCTCGCCTGCATGGGTGGTGCGGCGATAGGAATAGAACCGACCGGGATCGCTGTAGGTGCAATGGCGCGTCCATTCCGCGTGGCCGACACCGGCCGCGCGCAGGCAGTGCAGCCCGAATGCGGGCAGATCGAACAGAAATCGGTCGCCCGCCCCTTTTGCAAAGAAGCGGGCATTGGCGGCGTCTTCTGCAAGGAAAGATTCGATGAATTCAGGGCCAATCTCATAGGCGGATTGGCTGATGGAGGGGCCGATGACCGCGCTGATGTTTGCGCGGTTCGCACCAAGGTTTTCCATCGCTGCTATCGTGGCTTCAAGCACGCCGTCTCTGGCCCCGCGCCATCCTGCGTGGGCGGCACCGATGACTTGTGCCTTTGGGTCGGCAAACAGCACCGGTTGGCAATCGGCGGTCAGCACGCCAAGCACAAGCCCCGGCGTTGCCGTTACCATAGCGTCGGCCGTTGGGCGATCGGCGAACGGTGCTGACAGCGTGACCACATCTGCCGAATGGGTTTGCGTGATGGTCAGCAGATGATCCGCGTCCACCTGCAGGGCCGCAGCCACGCGGGCGCGGTTGATCGCCACCACTTCGGACAGATCACTTGACCCCGGCCCACAGTTCAGCCCGTGGAAAATACCGGATGATGCCCCCCCCTTGCGGGTAAAGAAGCCGTGGCGCAGCGGTGCAAGGGCATCGGCGGTGATGATTTCAAGCATTCATTCAAACCCGGGCGGTGGCGGGAAATGCTGGGGATAAAGTGCCAACGCTTTAAACAGCGTTCCCATTTCTGCAGGGTCGGTCAAGCGCCGAGTTGCGAATAGGTGGTTTTGCAGGGCATCGCCGCTTAAGGATTGGGCAAGGCGATGCGCACGAGAGGTGATGCCAACGCGGTCAAGCCAAATGCCTTGGTCTGTCAATTTATGGCAAAGGCCCGGCCCGGCGGCCAAAGCAAGGGCTTCAAAATCGACATGGGCCGTCAGGTCTGCCTCGCCGGGGTTGGCAAGAGGGTCGTCCGGCGCATGCTTGCGCAGGGCTTGCAATGTATCGCCTTTTGATCGCCAACCACCGTAATCTATCAAGATCGCGGCACCCCCATATCGGCGGATCATGGCGCCGATATGGGCGGCAATAGGGGCGGCCATCGGGCAGATTTCGATCAAAGTGCCAGACGGGTCTGATGCAAAACGAAAGTCAGGGCAGGGCAAGGGGTCTGACAGACCAAAGGTCAGCGCGCCTTTGCGCAGGCCCACCATGCGCTGGCGCCAACACGCCCCGTCCTGCTGAAACTGATTGATCGGCAAAGCATCAAAAAATTCATTGGCAAACAGATACAGCGGTTGATCGGGCAGGGCAGTGACCATCTCTGCCCAAGTGGGGTGATAGGGGCCAAGGGTTTTCTCCTGTTGGCCCCGCAAAACAGGGGACGCCTCTATCAACACAACCGATGCTGCGGCATGAAACCCAGGCACAGCTTTGGTGGCGCGCAGTACGTCGGCCATGCAGGTGCCGCGACCGGGCCCCAGCTCGGCAAGCGTAAAGTGGGCAGGCGCGCCTTGATCCAGCCAAGTCTGTGCCAGACACAGGCCCAGCAGTTCACCAAACATCTGGCTGATTTCAGGGGCAGTGATAAAATCGCCCGCAGCGCCGAACGGATCGCGCGTGCGGTAATACCCGTGGTCCGGGTGAAGCAGGCAGTCTGCCATATAGTCGGCCAAAGTGAGCGGTCCGGTGGCCCTGATCCGGCGGATCAGAAGGTCTTCAAGCGGGGTCATAGGCGCTTTGCACGAAGGATGAACCACAGGCCAACCGCAACCATTGGCAAAGACAGAAGCTGCCCCATGGTCAGGCCAAAGCTGCCCACTTGCCACGCCAGTCCAAGCGGGTTGCCATCGGTTATAAACTGCGCGTCGGGTTGGCGGAACAATTCCACGACAAACCGCGCCGCGCCGTAGCCTGCAAAGAACAGCCCGGCGGTTCGCCCCGGACGGGCAAGCCAGCCCCTGTGCCAGACCAGCCAGACCAGTACCGCCCCAAGCAACAGCCCCTCCAACGCGGCCTCGTAAAGCTGTGACGGGTGGCGCGCGCAGACATCCAGCACGCCTGTGCATGCCTGTGCTGCATCACCGGGAAAGGCCACACCCCATGGCAGGGTGGTTGGGCGGCCCCACAGTTCGGCGTTGATGAAATTTGCAATGCGCCCCAGAAACAGACCGGGCGGCGTGGCCACGGCCATCAGATCGGCGGCCGACAGCATGGGGATTTTTTCACGCCTGCAAAAGACAAGCGCAGCCAGAACCACACCCATAAAGCCGCCATGAAATGACATGCCGCCTTCCCAGACCCTTAAAATCTGCCAGGGATCGGTCAAGTATTGGGCGGGTTGATAAAACAGCACATATCCAATCCGCCCGCCCAAGACCACACCCAGAATAATCCAGGTCAGCAGGCGTTCCACCTGATCGGCGATCATCGGGGCTGCCATCGGCCAAAGCCGCGCCGTGCGGACCAGTTTCAGCATAATCTGCCAGGCGATCAGCAAGCCCGCGATATAGGCCAAAGCATACCAGCGCAGGGCAATCGTCACACCAAACAGTTCGACCGAGAAAATCTCGGGCGCTACGTTGGGGAAGGGGATATAGGCCATGCGTGTCTCATTCTTTGGGGTGGCCAACTTGTCTGGTGGCCCTGCGTCGTTGTCAACCTTGTGCTGCGCGGCAGGTCAGACCATATAAGACCAAACGGATGAGGTGATCCTATGCAAAGTCGCAACAAATTCTTCGATGACATGTCGCAACTGATGACTAACGCGATGGGTGTCGCCCAGGGTGCCAAGACCGAGGCAGAGACAGCGATGAAGGGCTTTATCGACCGCTGGATGGCCGACCGTGATTTCGTGACCCGCGAAGAATTTGATGCCGTCCGTGCGATGGCCCAAAAAGCGCGTGAAGAAAATGACGCGCTGTCGGCCCGCATTGCAGCGTTGGAAGGCAAGGGCAAGAAAACCTGATCCGCCGTCACGCCAGCCAGTCTTGGCCGGCAAAGTAAATACGGACGATGCGCATTTCCGTTGGCGTGTATTCGACCAAAAGGGTTGCCTGCCGCTTGTAAGGAAAGCTGCGCGCGTGATCTGAAAACGGGTGTGATGTGCCGATAACCAATTGGTCGGCGGACAAAACCGTAAGCCACCGTGAAAATGCATCCAGCCAGCGCACTGCGAAATCTGGGCCTCTTTCTTCGGCCAGCAAAGCACAACGTCTCGCTACATCCGAATTTGCTTCGAGAGTCAGGATCAAAGTGCGTGTCGCCGATCCGTCGATCATGCTTTGAGTTTTGCCTTTATGTCAGCGAAGGCCGATTGCGCCGGTACGAATGTTTGTTGCCGCGCGTCCAAACGTTTGCGGTACGCCAAGAAATCCTGCTCCATCCGCGCTACACTCGGCCCGACGGGTGCATTCAGGAAATCGCGCAGCGCTGACCGGATCACTTCGGACACTGACGCATAATCGCCTGTCGCAATGACCGCATCGATCTCGGCCGCGTGCTGATCGGTGAGGCTGATGCTGATATTTTTCATCCCAAATCCTTCGACTATGACTAAGTATGATTAAATATTGCGTGCGCTGTGGCAGTTGTCCACAGACTTTTTCAAAGAAATCGCTTTACACACTTCCCCTTTAGCCACACCATATCTAGTAAGGATCACATCTGGTGCCGCTGTGCATTGCCAGATACCCAGCCTATAGTGGGGAATTACCCCAGATGGGCATAATGATGAGGCCGGACCATGCCGTTTTCCGAGGAATACTTGACGTCGGATGACCTCCATCCGATCGACATCGTCGAGACGCTGGCCGAACACCATGCTTGGGAATTTGACCGCATCACCGATGATCAGATTGCCATGTCCGTTGAGGGCCAGTGGCGCACTTATTCGTTAACACTTGCCTGGTCTGCCCAGGACGAAACCCTGCGCCTGATCTGCACGTTCGAGATGGAGCCGCCACTGGCCCGGATGGCGGAACTTTACGATGTGTTGAACCGCTGCAACGATATGGTCTGGACCGGCGCCTTCACCTATTGGACCGAACAAAAGCTGATGGTTTGGCGCTATGGCCTGACGTTGGCGGGGGGGCAAACTGCGGGGCCGGATCAAATTGACCATCTGATTTCATCGGCTGTTTTGGCCGCTGAACGCTTTTACCCTGCGTTTCAACTGGTTGCATGGGCCGACAAAGCCCCCGCCGACGCCATCAAAGTTGCCATTGCCGAGGCTTACGGGCGCGCATAGCCTAGACCCCAAGGAAACTGCGCGGGTTTGATATGCAATTAGAACAGGTGGCCCAAAACGGGCTGGTGCTACTGGGCTGTGGCAAAATGGGGTCTGCCATGTTGCAGGGCTGGCTGGCGGGGGGCTTGCCTGCATCATCGGTCTGGGTGCTGGACCCGCATCCATCAGACTGGCTGATCGCCACGGGCGTGCATTTGAACGCCGCATTGCCCCAAACCCCCGCCATTGTATTGATCGCGGTGAAGCCGCAGATGATGACGGCAGCCTTGCCTGCCTTGGCGGCACTTGGGGGTGGCGACACTTTATTCCTGACCATCGCGGCGGGCACCACGATTGCGTATTATGAAAGCGTGCTTGGCGGCCAAACCCCTATCATCCGCGCCATGCCAAACACCCCCGCCGCCGTTGGCCGCGGCATCAGCGCCATCACCGGCAACGCCCATGCCACCGAGGCAAATATGGCGCTTGCCGAAGCCCTGTTATCCGCCGTGGGCCAGGTTGTGCGCCTTGATGGCGAACGTCAGATGGATGCCGTCACCGCCGTATCCGGCTCTGGCCCCGCCTATGTCTTTCACCTGATCGAGGCGTTGGCCGCCGCAGGCGAGGCGGAAGGTCTGCCCGCCGCCATGGCCATGCAGCTGGCGCGCGCTACGGTCACCGGGGCAGGCGAACTGGCGCATCTGGCCCCCGAATCCGCGGCTCAGTTGCGCATCAACGTGACCTCCCCGGCTGGCACCACCGCCGCCGCACTGAATGTGCTGATGGACCCTGACACTGGTTTGTCCCCGCTGCTGCGCCGCGCGGTAAAGGCCGCCGCCGACCGGGGCCGGGAGCTTGGGTTATGATCACTTACGCCGATTTTGACGCGGTCGATATTCGCGTGGGCACCATCACCCGCGCCGAACCCTATCCCGAGGCGCGCAAACCCGCGATCAAGCTTTGGGTCGATTTTGGCGGCGATATTGGTGAAAAACGCTCATCCGCGCAAATCACGCAGTATTATACGCCCGAAAGCCTGATCGGAAAACAGGTGCTGGCTGTGGTCAACTTTCCCCCCCGCCAAATCGGCAAGGTCTTGTCTGAAGTGCTGGTTCTGGGCATGCCTGATGCGGGCGGCGAGGTGGTTCTGGTGCGCCCTGACTTACCCGTGCCCAACGGGGGAAAGCTGTTTTGAAGCGCCTGCTTCTTATCACCCGACCCTTGCCCGACAAGGTGGTTGATGCCGCGCGCCTGCATTTCGACGTAACCCTGCGCCGCGAAACCTCGCCGCTTTCCGCCGATGAATTGCGCGCCGCCCTGCGCGATTATGACGCCGTGCTGCCCACGCTGGGTGACCGGTTTGATGCAGCCGTGTTTGCCGATAGCCCGCACCCGCGCGCCAGACTACTGGCCAATTTCGGGGTGGGCTATAACCACATTGATGCAAGTGCCGCCAAAGCCGCCGGTGTTGTGGTGTCAAACACCCCCGGTGCGGTGACCGACGCCACCGCCGATATCGCGCTGATGCTGATGCTGATGACCGCGCGCCGGGCAGGCGAAGGCGAACGCTTGGTGCGGGCCGGGCAATGGGCAGGTTGGCACCCGACGCAGTTGTTGGGCAGCCACGTGACCGGGGCATCTGTCGGCATCATCGGCATGGGCCGCATCGGGCGGGCCATCGCGCGGCGGTGTCATTTCGGGTTTGGGATGCAGGTGCTGTTTCACAACCGATCCCCGCTTGCCGACATCGGTTTGCCCGCACAGCAGGTCACGCTTGCACAGGCGATGGCCGCCGATTTCGTGGTTGTCGCTGTGCCCGGCGGCCCCGCCACCCACCATTTGATCAACGCGGCTGCCTTTGCCGCCATGCGCAAACACGGCCATTTCATCAATATCTCGCGCGGCGAAGTGGTGGATGAGACGGCATTGATTGCTGCCCTGACGCGGGGACAAATTGCTGGTGCCGGGCTTGATGTCTACGAATTTGAACCCCGCATTCCCGCCGCCCTGATGGCACTAGAAAACGTTACCCTGTTGCCGCATCTGGGCACCGCCGCGCTGACTGTGCGCACGGATATGGGCATGATGGCGGTGGACAATCTGATTGCGTTTATTGAGGGGCGCGATCCGCCCAACCGGGTGTAGGGCTATGGATTTCCTGTTCGCAAAAATACTCCCGCCGGAGGCATCGGTTGCAGGGGCCGGGTGCCTCCGGCGGGGATATTTAGAAACAGATGAAACGCAAGTGATGCCATGATCATCTCATACGGGCGGCGTTTCATCTTTGTGCACATCCCGAAAACCGGCGGCACGGCATTGGCGACGGCGCTGGAGGCGCGGGCACAAAAAGATGATATCCTGATCGGCGATACGCAAAAGGCGCGGGCAAGGAAGGGTCGGTTGGCGGGGGTAAAGTCGGCGGGGCGGCTGTGGAAACATTCAACACTGGCGGATATTGCGGGTTTGGTGACGGACCCCGAAATCGCTGATTTCTTCACCCTGACATTGGTGCGCAATCCGTGGGATCGGATGGTCAGTTATTATCATTGGTTGCGGGCGCAATCCTTTGCGCACCCTGCCGTCGGGTTGGCGAAAGCCAAGGATTTTTCAGGCTTTCTGAATCATCCACAG
Organism: Pseudorhodobacter sp.; assembly: GCA_031413495.1. Classification (GTDB taxonomy): domain Bacteria; phylum Pseudomonadota; class Alphaproteobacteria; order Rhodobacterales; family Rhodobacteraceae; genus JACMNW01. The sequence continues at coordinate 21,202 of JANOFE010000030.1, forward strand.
ACCCAGACCAACCTACAGCTTTGGCCTTACGCCGCCTATATGCGCGACGGGGCCGGGGTTGAACGTTGCACGTTATTTGCCCGGCTGGAGCATCTGAACACAGATATTGCCCCGTTTGAGGCGCATCTTGGCTTTCGCGTGATGCCGTTGGCGCAGGTCAACGCGTCCGGTCGTGACAGGGATTGGCGGGGGTATTATTCCGATGCTGACGCGGCATTGATCAGCGATCTTGCAGCCGAGGATATCGCCCGGTTTGGCTATGGGTTTGACGATGGCGCTGTGGTGGGGTGACCCCCGCCGCTACATTGCCCCGCAGGGCGGGGTGACCCCCGCCATGATTATCACGCCGCCCTCTTTTGCACCCCGAAACGGCCATAGAAACTATCGCCCGTCGCCGCCATATCGCGCAGCAGCTTTGGTGTGGCGAACCGCTGACCATGGCGGGCAGTCAGCGCATCGCAAATCTCGACCGCCTTTGCCGCGCCAAGCATATCGAGCCAACTAAACGGCCCACCGGACCACGGCGCAAAGCCCCAGCCTAAGATTGCCCCGACATCGCCTTCACGGATATCGGTTAGCACGCCATCTTCCAACGCGCGTACAGCCTCCAGCACTTGGGCCATCATCAAGCGATGCTGAACATCTGTTAGGTTTGGCTGCAGGTCCGCCACCGGGTAGGCCGCGTCCAACCCATCCCACAGCGTCTCGCGCTTGCCGTCTGCGTCATAGGTGTAAAACCCGGCCTTGGATTTCTTGCCCAAACGGCCCTGATCGGCCATCGCAAACAGCACGGTATCAACGGCAGCATCGGGGTAGGCATCGCCCATCGCAAGCTTTGTCGCCTTGGCAATTTTCACACCCAGATCAATCGACGTCTCATCCACCAGTTGCAGCGGCCCCAGCGGCATGCCGACCAGCTTGGCAGCATTTTCGATCAGCACCGGTTCCACCCCTTCGGCAACCATGCGGATGCCTTCGTTGATATAAGGAATGATGCAGCGGTTGGCGTAAAAGAACCGCGCATCATGCACGACGATCGGTGTTTTTCGAATTTGTCGCACGAAATCAAGCGCTTTTGCAACGGCCACGTCGCCGGTTGCCTTGCCGCGAATGATCTCGACCAGATTCATCTTATCGACGGGTGAGAAGAAATGAATGCCGATGTACTGATCTGGCCGTGCGCTTGCCTGTGCCAAATCCGTAATCGGCAGAGTAGAGGTGTTGGAGGCAAAGATGCAATTGCGGCCCACCGCAGCCTCGACGCGCGCGGTGACGTCCGCCTTTACCTTCATATCTTCAAACACCGCCTCGACGATCAAATCACAGCCCGCAAGCGCCGCATAATCCGTCGTAGCATGGATCCGCGCCAGCACTTCGTCCTTCTTTTCTGCGGTCACTTTGCGGCGCGCAATGCCTTTGTCCAGCAAGCCTTCGGAATAAGCACGGCCCCGATCCGCCGCATCCTGTGCCGCATCAATCAGCACCACCTCAATGCCCGCATTGGCCGCCACATAGGCAATCCCGGCCCCCATCATGCCCGCGCCGATGATGCCCACGCGCTTTACCGACTGATCGGTTACATTGGGTCGATTTGCCCCTTTTTCGAGCGCCTCTTTGTTGATGAACAAGCTGCGGATCATCGCAGAGGATGAAGGATTCATCAAAACAGAGGTGAACCACCGCGCCTCGATCTTCAGCGCCACATCAAACGGCACCAAGGCCCCTTCATACACCGCCGACAGAAGTGCCTTGGCGGCAGGATAAACCCCCATGGTTTTTGAATGCACCATAGCGGATGCGCCAACAAAGGTCATGAACCCCGCCGGTTGGTAAGGCGTGCCACCGGGCATTTTATAGCCCTTGGCATCCCAAGGTTTTACAATATCGGCCTCCGTCGCGGCCAAAACCCATTCCTTGGCGCGCGCCAGCAGCGCCTCGGGTGCCACCACCTCATCAATCAAACCACCGGCTTTCGCGCCTTTCGGGTCGCTTAACTTGCCTTCCAGCAAATAGGGTGCCGCCATCATCATGCCCATTTTCCGCACCAAGCGCGTGGTGCCCCCAGCACCGGGAAAAATGCCAACCATAATCTCTGGCAAACCGATCTTGGCCTTTGGGTTATCGGCGGCAATGATCCGGTGGCAGGCCAGCGGAATTTCCAGACCAATCCCCAGCGCCGTGCCCGGCAATGCTGCCACAATCGGCTTGCCGCCTGTCATCGTCTTGGGGTCTGCCCCGGCCCGTTCAATCTTGCGCAGAATGGCATGCATGCCCATCACACCGTCAAAAATGCCCTGCGCGCCGCCGGCATCCCGCATTGCAGCGATCACATTCAGATCCATACCGCCCGCGAAATCTTTCTTACCGCTGGTGATGATCACGCCCTTCACGGCTGCGTCCGCCAACGCGCGGTCAATCAAGCCGTCAAGTTCTACGAACCCGGCTTGGCTCATCACGTTCATGGATTTTCCCGGAAGGTCCCAGGCAATTGTCGCTACGCCATCGGTATCTACGCTATAGATAAAATCGGTCATGTTTTCCTCCGGTATTCGGTGCCGTCTTTGTAGGTGAACCGATGCACGCCCCCCGCCACATGGACTTGAAGGTCAATATCGGAATAGGTCGCAGTTTCCGCTTGGGCTTTGGTGCCCACCACCAGAAACCGCGCCTCAGCATCTGTATGGTTGATAAAGCAATGCCCATCCGGCACGCCCGCCGGAAAGGCCGCACAATCGCCCGCCTGCATGATCGTCGGGCCAGCATCCTGCATCATGGTGCATTCGCCTTCGGTGATCATCACGAATTCATCTTCGTGCAAATGCCAGTGCCGCATCGACGATTTCGTCCCCGGTCCCAGAATGACAATGTTCACCCCGAATTGCGTCAACCCGCCAGCATCGCCCAACCGCAAGCTGGACCGCCCCTTCACCTCGGCGTCATACGGCGGCGGGTAAATTGTGCCCGATTTAACCGGCACTTTTGTCAGATCAAGTTTAGGCATCACACCCTCTCAATAATCGTGGCGGCCCCCATGCCGGATGCGATGCACAGGGTGGCAAGGCCCATGCCTTTGCCGGACCGTTCCAATTCATCAAGCAAGGTGCCGATGATGATGGCCCCGGTGGCCCCAAGCGGATGCCCCATGGCGATGGACCCGCCGTTGACGTTGACCAAGGCAGGATCAACATTGAACGCCTGCTGAAAGCGCAGGACAACTGCGGCAAATGCCTCGTTCACCTCGAACAGGTCGATATCTGTTATGCTCATCCCATTGTCGCGCAGGATCTTTTCGGTCACTGGCACCGGTCCGGTCAACATGATGGTGGGGTCCGTGCCGATCTTTGCCGTGGCCCGAATACGCGCGCGGGGTGTCAGGCCATGACGGATGCCAAACTCCTTGTTGCCGATCAGAACTGCCGCAGCGCCATCGACGATCCCCGATGAATTCCCAGCATGGTGGATGTGGTCAATCCGCGCCAAATGCGGGTATTTCATCATGGCGATCTTGTCGAAACCGGGCATCACCTCGCCCATATCTTTGAACGCGGGCTTTAGGCCACCAAGGCTTTGCATGTCGGTCTGCGGCCGCATGTATTCGTCATGCGCCAGCATCGCCAAACCGTTCTGATCGTGAATGGTGATCACCGATTTGGCAAAGCGCCCCTCTTTCCACGCCAGTGCCGCGCGGCGTTGCGATTCCACCGCCAACAAATCAGCGTCATCGCGTGAAAAGCCGTATTCCGTGGCAATAATATCCGCCGAAATGCCCTGTGGCACGAAATAGGTCTTCATCGCAAGCGACGGGTCCACCGCAATGGCGGCGCCATCAGACCCCATGGCAACCCGGCCCATCATCTCGACCCCGCCCGCGATATACGCATCGCCAGCCCCACCACGCACCTGATTGGCGGCGATGTTCACCGCCTCCATGCCGGACGCACAAAAACGGTTGATGGCCAGACCGGGGATCGACTCGTCCAGATCAGATGCCAACACGGCAGACCGTGCCAGGCAGCCGCCCTGTTCGCCCACTTGGGTAACATTGCCCCAGATCACATCTTCCACGGCATGGCCTTCCAAGCCATTGCGCGCCTTCACGGCGTTCAGGACGCGTGCCGACAGGGCGACCGAGGTCAGCTCGTGCAAGCTGCCATCGGCGCGGCCCTTGCCACGCGGGGAACGGACGGCGTCGTAAATATAAGCGTCTTGCATCGTGGTCTCCTTCAAGCCCGATCAGCGGGTGAACCGGGCATCATGTCATAGGGGGGTTTCCAGCCGGGTGTGGATGCGATGGCATCCAGCCAGCGGTCGATATGGGGCCAATCGGTGCGGTCAAACCCGTAGGGTTCGGGATAGTAAAGATACCCGCAGCAGGAAAGATCGGCGATGGTCATCGACGCCCCCGCCACCCAGGTATGATTGGTCAAATGGTCGTTCAGCACGGTATAGGCGGCCTTCAGCCGCGCCTGCAGGAAGGGAATAACCCCCACCGGGCGTTTGGCCTCTGCCAGAAAATTGCCCAAAAACCGCGTCGTCCCGATGGGGCCGGAAAGTTTATGATTGTCCCAGAACATCCAACGCAAAATCTCTCGCCGCTCTGCTGCGGATTTACCACCCAACTTGCCGGATTTTGAACTGATGTAATCCAGGATCACACCCGATTGTGTCAAGGTCGTCTCGCCGTCCACCAACACCGGCACTTCGCCCATCGGGTTGATCGCGCGGAACGCAGGGCTGCGCGCCTCGCCATTGAAGAAATCAACAAAAACCGGCTCCCATTCCACATTTGCGAAAGTCAGCGCCAAGGCAACCTTGTACGCGTTCCCTGACTCACCAAAGCAGTAAAGTTTCATCGTCATATGGCGACTCCCGGCGTGTTGATGCCTGTAGGTGTTGAATTTGAGTATTTAAACGAAAAGGAAGCCGAAAAGTAACAATTGGTTAAGCTTAACGCGGCAGTCTCGGTCTTGCGGTACAGGCTGGAGAGCCGATGACCGCCGAATTGGAAGTCGCCCCGGTTGTCGGTTAAAAGCCGTTCGGTCGTGAAAACGCCGGGCAATCGGGGCGCACCTTTTGCGATTTCCTTTTCGCCCAAATACTCATCTTTCACCCTGTGCCAAAGCCCGGTCATTTCTTGCGATCCTCCAGTTCCGCGTTGAACAACCGGATACGGTGGGTCAGGTTATCTTCATTGATGACGCTTGAGAAATTCTCGAAGATGAATGACAGCGCCTCGCCCTCATCCAACCCCGCCTCGGTCGCAAACCGCTTCAGGCGGCGGTAGCCATCTTCGGTCATCGCAACCGGGAAACGGCGGGTCAGGCGAAAGCGTTTTGGCATCGTGTTCCCCTATTCCTTCTTGCCGCGCAGATAGGCAAAAATCGCCATCGCATGACCGCGACCCAAGCCGTAATCAGCAGCCAGCCAGTCGATGAACACACCAGCCTTCGCCATCGGGATCATCAGGCCTTTTTCAGTGGCTAGGGCGCGGAATTCCTCCGCGGTTTTCCCGGTTTTGGCTTGAATGTTGTCGAGATAGGCTTGAAATGACATCCGCTGAATCCTACCAAAACCGTCGTATCAGGACGGGGCCAAAATTCTTACTTCAAGAATTTTCGTCCCCATAGACAAACCTTAGAACGCATCCGCGCCAAGTGCCATGACAGGTTCTGCCCCGGTCTGAATGCGGGCCAGATGCAGCCCGGTGGCCGGCAGGTGCCGGGCCATATAGTAGCGCCCGGTGGCGATTTTCGTGCCGTAAAACGCCGCATCACCGCCTGCTGCCAGCCCGGCATAGGCCGCCTTTGCCATCTTGGCCCACATCAGACCCAAGCAGACATGCCCCATCAGATGCATGAAATCGTAAGACCCCGCCAGCGCGTCATTCGGGTTTTTCATGCCATTGGCGGCAAAATACATGCCCGCCGCCTGCGCGTCTTTTGATGCCTTTTTCAACGGCTCCAGAAACGCATCCTTCAACGTCGCATCGCCTTCGTTTTCCTTGATGAAGGCTTTCACCATCGCAAAAAAGGCCATCACCGGCTTGCCACCATCAGCGGCCAGTTTGCGCCCCACCAGATCCAGCGCCTGCACGCCGTTGGCACCTTCGTAGATCATCGCTATCCTTGCATCGCGGGCAAACTGGCTCATGCCGCCATCTTCGATATAGCCATGCCCGCCCCAAACCTGTTGGGCGGCCACTGCCATTTCAAACCCTTTGTCGGTCTGGAAGCCCTTAATCACCGGGGTCAGCAGAGAAATCATCCCCTCCGCCGCGTGATCGCCGGACCGGACCGAGCGGTCAATCAAATGCGCGCCCCACAGGGTAAACGCCCGTGCGCCCTCGATAAATGATTTCTGATCCATCAGGTTGCGGCGAATGTCAGGATGCACGATCAACGGGTCGGCAGGCCCGGTAGGATTTTCCACACCTGTCACCGCACGCCCCTGCAGACGGTCTTTCGCGTATAGAACAGCGTTCTGATAGGCCGCTTCGGCCACGGCATAGCCCTGCAGGCCCACACCTAGCCGCGCTTCGTTCATCATGGTGAACATTGCGCGCATACCCTTGTGCAGATCACCCAAAAGATAACCCACAGCACCGTCATAGTTCATCACGCAGGTGGCATTGCCGTGGATGCCCATCTTGTCTTCGATCTTGCCCACGCTCACCGCGTTGCGCGCGCCAAGGCTGCCGTCGTCATTCACCAGCACCTTTGGTACGATGAACAGCGACACACCTTTGATACCATCGCCGCCCCCCGGCGCCTTTGCCAGCACCAGATGAATGATATTTTCCGCCAGATCATGATCACCCGCCGAAATGAATATCTTGGTCCCGGTCACCAGATAAGACCCGTTATCTTGCGGCACGGCTTTGGTGCGCATCAGCCCCAGATCGGTGCCGCACTGCGGTTCGGTCAGGTTCATGGTGCCGGTCCAGTCGCAGGACACCATCTTGGGCAGATAGGTGGCTTTCTGCGCATCGGTGCCGTGCGCGTGGATCGCGGAATAGGCGCCATGCGTCAGGCCCTGATACATGTTGAACGCCATGTTGGCAGAGACGAAAATTTCGCCCACTGCCGTGCCCATCACATAGGGCAGGCCTTGACCGCCATAATCAGGGTCGCAATCAAGGGCGGTCCAACCGCCGTCTTTCATGGCGTCAAACGCGGCCTTGAACCCGGTTGGCGTGCGCACAACACCGTTTTCCAAGCGGCAACCTTCGCGGTCACCGCTTAGGTTCAAGGGGGCCAGAACATCGCGTGCTACCTTGCCCGCTTCTTCCAACACCGCTGCGGTAAAGCCTTCGTCCAGATCGCCGTAGCCCGGCACATCTGCCACAGACACGTTCAATACATTTTGCAAAACAAACTGCAGGTCTTTCACGGGGGCTACGTAGCTTGGCATTGGCGGCGTCCTTTAAGATCGTTCAATTGGTTTACCGGCAGGTGGTTAGCGCTGCGTCATTCGGCGGCGGCCTTGCGGAAACTGGCAAGCACTTCTGCACCCCAGACAAGTTGGCCTTTCAGCTCTGCAATCGCTTCGTCCAGCTCGGCCCTTTGCTGTTCCATTTGCGCAAGCCGCGCGCGCGCGACATCATAGGTGCGGATCAGCTGGGTTTCTTGACTGCCATCCCTGTCGTACAGATCCAGCAGCTGTCGAATATCCTCAAGGCTAAAGCCAAAGCGTTTGCCACGCAAAATCAAGGTCAATCGCGCGCGATCACGTTTGGTAAACAGCCGCTTGGTGCCGATGCGCAGCGGCGACAGCAGTTCCTTGGCCTCGTAAAACCGCAAGGTGCGGGGGGTGACGTCAAAGTTGGCGCACATGTCGCTGATCGTCATCAGGTCTGGGGTGAGGGCGGGGGTCATGGTCTGGCTCAACGCTTTTCTGGTTGCAGTAAATGGACACCGCAAATGGGGTTGTTGCAGGCATCCTACCAGATCAGTTGACGTTAACGTAAATGATACGTCACGTCACATTTGTGTTGACGTGATGTCAGGGCGCGTCAACCGCGCCGTCGCGCAGGGATTTGAGGTCGGCAATGGCTATATCCAGTTCGGCACGTTGCCGGTGCAGGGCGGCCAACTGCCTGTCGGCCAGATCAATCCAGGCTTTCATCTGCACGCCGGTGCCCTTTTGCTGATAGATCAACAACCATTGGCGAATCTCTTCCAGTGAAAAGCCAAACCGCCGCCCACGCAGGATCAGGGTCATGCGTGCCACCTCGCGCGGGCCGTAAAAGCGGGCCCGTCCCTCTTTGTAGGGGGATATAAGTTCGATGTATTCGTAATACCGCAAAGTGCGCGCCGTCACGTCAAAGCGCGCGCACATGTCTTTGAAGCTGAGGCGGTTTTCCGTCATTCATCTTGCCTCCTGTGGTGTAACCTATGCGCAAGGATTGCTTCACGCAACGGTTGTGATGGCCCTTGTGGCTGGCGTTGGATTGGCGAAGATGGTGGCAAAGCGAGGGGCCATGACTGATAACTTGCAAACCGCGCGATCCTTTATGTCTGCCCTGCCGCACGCGATTGCGTTAGGAATGCAGATCGTGGATCTGGGAAATGGGCGGGCCAGTGTGATTATGCCGTGGGACGCGCGGTTTGTTGGCGATCCGGTGACCGGGGTCATTCATGGCGGGGCTGTCTCGGCGCTGATGGATACGGCATCGGGGGCGGCGGTGATGTGCCATCCGGCAGGGCCGCTGGGCACGGCGACGCTGGGCCTGCGCATTGATTACATGCGCCCAGCCACACCCGGCCACACCCTGCGGGCGACTGCAGAGTGTTATCACGTCACCAGATCGGTGGCGTTTGTGCGGGTTATTACCACGGACGAGGATGTGTTAAACCCGGTAGCCACGGCAACGGGGGCTTTCACCATCGAAGGCGTCGTCGGAGCCATGCCATGAAGCGCCCGGCACCAGAACCGGTCGCGGTCATCAAGGAACGCCGCGAAGCCGTGCTGAAAGCACTGGTCGGCGGCGTGCCCTATATCGGTTTCCTCGGCATTCAGTTTGATCGTCGTGGCGATGAGCTGACGGCGATCCTGCCGTTTCGCGGTGATCTGATCGGCAATCCAATGCTGCCCGCCCTGCACGGCGGCGCTACAGCGGCCTTTCTGGAAGTGACGGCAATCATCGTGCTCAGTTGGTCCTTGCTGTGGGATGACATGGAAAAAGCGGCTGGTGGCGCTGCGGTGATTGATCCCGCAAACCTGCCGCGCCTGCCCAAGACGATTGATTTCACCATCGACTACCTGCGCACCGGCCTGCCACGCGATGCCTATGCGCGGGCACGGGTAAACCGGTCAGGGCGGCGTTATGCAAGTGTTCAGGTTGAGGCATGGCAAGACAATCACGCGCGCCCCTTTGCGCAAGGTGCCGGGCATTTTCTGCTGGCGGGGCGGGACGAGTGAGGGACGAGATGTTACGTCGCGAACCATCTGGATACCTGTCGCAGTCTTATCACCATGCCCCGGATCGATTTGGAAACTCTGCGGGTCAGAGTTTGCCGATCCGTTGTTCATAAGGCGGGACGCCGTTGAACAAGGGGATCAGTGCAGCAAAGCGATTTGACGCGTGTCAAATCGGGCAAGACAACGCCGATAATGGAAAAATTCCTCGCTCCCTACGCCCGCAGCAACCTAAACGCTGTTGATGCACCCCAGCCTGCCGCGACGGCCAGTACAAGCGACAGCAGCCCGTAAATCAGCGGATCGCTTTTTGACAACCGATGAACGAACCGCTCCAACCCCTGTTTTTGCACCAGAATGACCTGATCCTGTGCGTCAATCACCACGCCACCGCGCGTGATATACATGCGCACCCGGTAATCGCCCTCGGTCAGGTTGGCAGGCAGCACCACATCCGCGCGAAACAGCGTGGCATCGGTCAGCTCGACTGACCCCTCATCCAGCCGGTAGCGGCCTTCGCTTTCCCTTATGCGCAGCAAGGCCGCCATAAAATCGGTCGAGTTATTTGTCTGATCCGCCAGATCGGCCGCACGAATGGCGCTGGGAATGGTGACTTGATAGCGCAGATTTTCGGCATCCGTCAAAATCTCGGCAATCGGCCCGGTTGTGGCCACCGCATAAAAACTGGGGGCCAGATCAATCTGCACATCGCGTTTGTTCAGCCAAATCCCCAGACGCCGCTCTTTTTTGCGGATGATCAGCGGCGATGACGGGCCTTCGACCGTCACGATCACCTCCATCCTGGGCTTCTTGGGCGCGGGCGCATCGCGTTTTACGGCACCATAAATAATGATCTCTGACCCACTGAAATTGGCGGTTATTGAAATCTCGGTCTGGCTCAGGCCCGCCACGATTTGTTCGGCCCCCAAAGGCAGCGCCAGCATCAGCCAAATCACAACCGCTCGGATCATGGCAACAGCCCCGGCGTTACGGAATACAACTCTGCTGGGGTCAAAAGCAGATCCAGCGCAATCTTGCCCGCTACCGCCAGAACCAGCAGCGACAGCAGAATGCGCAACTGTTCCGCCTTCAATCGCAGGCCCAATCTTGTGCCAATCTGTGCCCCGATTACCCCGCCAAGGATCAGCATCAGCGCCAGCAGCATATCCACTGTCTGGGAGGTTACGGCATGCATCAGCGTAGTGAAGGCAGTAACAAAGATGATCTGGAACAATGACGTGCCAACCACAACCTTGGTCGGCATCCCCAAAAGATAAATCATCGCCGGCACCATGATAAAGCCACCGCCCACCCCCATGATGGCCGCCAGAAACCCCACCACAGCCCCAACAAGCATCGGCGGCAGCACGGAAATATACAGGCCAGAGGCGCGGAACTTCATCTTGAACGGCAGGTTATGCACCCACGTATGCACATGCGCCCGGCGCACCGGGGGATTGGGGCGGCGCTTGCGGTTCATCGTGCGCAGGCTTTCTTGCAGCATCATCGCGCCGATCAAGCCCAGAAACAGCACATAGGACAGCTGAACAAACAGATCGACCTGCCCCACCGCCGTCAGCCGTGCAAACACCCAGACACCACAGGCAGACCCAACGATGCCGCCCGCAAGCAGCACCAGACCCATGCGGAAATCAACCGCCTTACGCCGCACCTGCGCCATAACGCCAGATACCGACGATGCCACCACTTGATTGGCGCCGGTCGCCACCGCCACCGCAGGCGGAATGCCGATAAAAAACAACAACGGCGTGATCAAGAACCCACCGCCCACCCCAAACATGCCCGACAGCAGCCCAACGATCCCCCCCAGCCCCAAAAGCAGGAAGGCGTTGACCGAAACCTCGGCTATGGGAAGATAAAGCTGCATGAACGGGTGGTGCTCGACACTTGTTTTTTACTACGATTGCGCGCCATTGGCGGTGTTGTCAAACGTAACCGCGCTTCATCGGAGGTTGCGCAAAAACTGTCTTAGCACCCGTTCCAATTTGGCCGCACCCAAGGGGGCCATGGCTTTGGTATGCTCATGGCTGATGGCTTCGGTTGACAGGCCAGCCGCCATATTTGTGATGGTGGAAATTGCTGCAATCCGCAGCCCCAGAAACCGCGCCAGGATCACTTCCGGCACGGTTGACATGCCCACCGCATCGGCCCCCATGCCCCGGATGGCGCGAATTTCGGCAGGCGTCTCGAACGACGGCCCGGAATACCACGCGTAAACACCTTCCGGCAACGGCACATCCTGGACCGTTGCCGCCGTCTGCAATGCGGCCCGCATGGCCGGATCATGCGCATCCATCATCGGCACGAACCGCGCATCGGTGGCCTCGCCGATCAGCGGGTTCAGGCCGGAAAAGTTGATGTGATCCGACAGCAGCATCAGATCGCCGGTTTTGATATCCGCCCGCATCGACCCCGCCGCGTTGGTGGCAATCACCATGCCTGCACCCAGCGCGCGCAACACCTCCAGCGGCAGGCGCATGACAGATGGATTTCCTGTTTCATAGTAATGTGCGCGGCCGCCAAACACGGCCACGCGGCAACCTTCCAGATCACCGATTACAAGGTTCGGGTTATGCCCAGACACGCCTGCATGCGGAAAGCCGGGCAGATCGCTATAGGGAATGGACACACCGTTAACGGCAGCTGTCAAATGCCCAAGCCCCGACCCGAGGATCAGGCCAAGCTTCGGTGGCTCGGACCCAGCCCGCGCGCGGATCAGGTCTGCCAGCTGTTCAGCGTTCTTTGACATAGGGCTCGCCCCCCGCCCGCGGCGGAATGGCTTTGCCGATAAAGCCCGCCAGCACGATGACGGTCAGGATATAGGGCAGGGCGTCCAAGGCAGGCACCGGCACCTTTACCGTCAACACCCGTTCCACCACATCGGGGCGCAGGGCCAAGGCCTGGAAAAAGCCAAACAGCAGCGTCGCCCACAGCGCATACCACGGCCGCCATTTGGCGAATATCAACGCGGCAAGGGCGATATAGCCGCGCCCCGCTGTCATCTCCCGGCCAAAACCCGCCTGCAGCGCCGTCGCCATATAGGCCCCCGCCAACCCGCACAAAACGCCCGTGATCGCCACTGCGGCAAAGCGCATGCCCACCACCGAAACCCCCGCCGTATCCAACGCCGCCGGGTTTTCCCCCGCCGCGCGCAGCCGCAGGCCAAACCGGGTGCGATACAGCAGCCACCAGGATGCGGGCACCAACAGCAGGGCCACATAGACAAGGATCGAATGGCCAGACAGAACATCGGCGTACAGCGGGCCAAGAACCGGCACATCTTTCAGCCCATCGGCAAAAGGCAGGGTGATCGGCTCAAACCGGGCGGCCCCTTCCAATGGCGGCGTGCGGCCGCCTTGGCCAAACAGGCTTTGCGCCACCAGTACCGTGATGCCCGATGACAGGAAATTCAGCGCGACACCCGAAATCAATTGGTTGCCCCTGAAGGTGATCGAGGCCACACCATGCAACCCGGCCAGCACCAGTGACGCGCCGATCCCGGCCAAAAGGCCGATCCACACCGATCCGGTCAGCGCCGCCACCGTGGCAGATGCCATCGCCGCCATCAGCATCTTACCTTCCAGCCCGATGTCGAAAATCCCGGCCCGTTCGGAAAACAGGCCCGCCAGACAGGCCAGCAACAGCGGCGTCGCCAATCGCAGGGTGGAATCGAGTATCTGCAAAAGGGTTGCGAAATCCATTATGCCGCCCTCGCCTTACGGGCGCTGAAAAACACCCCCAGCATCATGCGCACCATCTGGTCCAGCGCGCCGGTGAATAGAATGACCAGCCCCTGCACCACAATGCGCAACTCAATCGGTATTTTGGTCCACATGCCCAGTTCCGCGCCGCCTTGGAACAGAAAGCCAAACAGGATCGCCGCCAACAGCACCCCAAACGGATGATTGCGCCCCATCAGCGCCACCGCGATGCCAATAAACCCAGCCCCCGAGGCCGAATTTTGCACCAGCCGTTCGCTTTCGCCCATCACATTGTTGATCGCCATCAACCCCGCCAGCGCGCCCGAAATGATCATCGTGACCATGATGATCTTCGTAGGGTTTATCCCTGCGTATTTCGCCGCCGGTTCCGATTTGCCAAACGCCCGGATCTGATACCCCAACCGTGTGCGCCACAGCAGCGCCCACACGGCAATGCAAGCCGCCAGTGCCACAAAAATGGTCACATTCGCGGGCACCGCTTTGGTGAAGATCAGGTTCAAGCCCGGAATGTCATTTAGCGCGGGCAGCTTCGCCCCTTCCGGGAAACGCGCCGTGGCTGGGTCCATCTGCCCCTTCGGGCGCAACACATCGACCAGCATGTAGACGATAAACGCCGATGCGATGTAGTTGAACATGATCGTGGTGATCACGATATGACTGCCGCGTTTTGCCTGCAAATACGCGGGGATAGCGGCCCAGACCGCGCCAAACGCCGCCGCCCCGAGCGCCGCCGCAGTCAGCGCCACCGACCAATGCGGCCACGGCAACGCCAAGCAAACCAGCGCCACGCCAAGCCCGCCCAGTTGCGCCTGCCCCTCACCGCCGATGTTGAACAAGCCCGCATGAAACGCCACCGTCACCGCAAGCCCGGTAAAGATAAAACTGGTGGCGTAATACAGCGTATAGCCCCAGCCGTAAGCCGACCCGAGCGCGCCATCGACCATCACGCGCAACGTTTCAACCGGGTCTTCGCCGATCGACAGGATCACCAAGGCAGAAATGATCGCCGCCAGCAAAAGGCTGACCAAAGGCACCAAAACCACATCAGCCCATTTCGGCAATGCCCCCATCACGCGGCCCCCTTAACAGCGTCCGCCACACCTGCCATCAGCAGCCCCAATTCCCGCTCGTTCGTGCGCGCCGGATCGCGGGTTCCCATGATCTGGCCGTCGAACATCACCGCTATGCGGTCTGACAGGCTCATGATTTCGTCCAATTCCACCGACACCAGCAAAATCGCCTTGCCCGCATCGCGCAGCGCCACAATCTGTTTGTGGATAAACTCAATCGCGCCGATATCCACGCCGCGCGTCGGCTGGCCGACCAACAGCAGGTCTGGGTTCCGTTCAATTTCCCGCGCCACCACGATCTTTTGCTGATTGCCGCCGGAAAAACTTTTCGCCGCCAGCGTCGGGATCGGCGGGCGAACATCAAACCGCTCCATCTTGGCCACCGTATCGGCGCGGATCGCGTCATTATCCATGAACAGCGCGTTCTTTTGATACTCCGGCGCGTTGTGATAGCCAAAGGCCACGTTTTCCCACGCCGAAAAATCCATAATCAACCCAAGGCTTTGCCGATCTTCCGGCACATGCGCAATTCCTTGCGCGCGGCGCGATTGCCCGTCTGAATGCCGCCCCGTCAGATCCACATCGACGCCGTTTAACCGCACCACACCCGTCGCCCGCGCGATGCCGCCCAATGCCTCCAGCAGTTCGGATTGCCCGTTACCCGCCACCCCGGCAATGCCCAAAATCTCGCCTGCCCGAATGGAAAGGCTGATCCCCTTCAGGCGTTCCACCTTATCATCATCGCGCACGCGCAGGTTTTCCACCTCCAGCACCACGGCACCGGGATTGCTTGGCTTTTTCTCCACATGCAAAAGCACCTTGCGGCCCACCATCAGCTCGGCCAAATCCTCGGGGCTGGTCGCCTCGGTTTCCACCGTCGCCACCATTTCGCCGCGCCGCATCACGGAAACACGGTCGGTAATATCCATGATCTCGCGCAGTTTATGCGTGATCAGCATAATGGTTTTGCCCTGCGCCTTCAGGCCGCGCAGGATGCGAAACAGATGGTCGGCCTCGGCAGGCGTCAACACGCCCGTCGGTTCGTCCAAAATCAGAATATCGGCGTGCCGGTACAGCGCTTTCAGAATTTCGACGCGCTGCTGGTGGCCCACAGACAAATCCTCGATCAAGGCATCGGGATCAACATCCAGTTCATACTCGCGGGACAAATCAGCCAAAACGCCGCGCGCTTTTGTCAGCGATGGGGCAAGCAGCTGCCCCTCCTCCGCCCCAAGAATAACGTTTTCCAGCACCGAAAAATTTTGTACCAGTTTGAAATGCTGGAACACCATGCCGATACCTGCGCGAATGGCGGCCTGACTGTCGGGAATAGTGGTGGTCTTACCGCCGATTAAAATCTCGCCGGAATCGGCTTTGTAGAACCCATACAGGATCGACATCAGCGTCGATTTCCCCGCGCCGTTTTCACCGATGATGCCGTGGATCGTGCCACGCGCCACCTGAATGGAAATGTCCTTGTTCGCCTGAACCGGACCGAAAGCCTTGGAAATACCGCGCAATTCTATGGCCAGCGGGGCTGTGTCTGGGGCGGCATTGCGCCGCCCCATATCGGAGTGACCCGACATTTATTTAGAACGTCGCAGCCGGGCAGGTGTCGTCCGACATATAGTCATGCACAACCAGCTCGCCCGACTTGATCTTTGCCGATGCTGCTTCCACAGCGGCCAGCATTTCCGGGGTCACTAGGGCTGCGTTGTTTTCATCCATCGCATAGCCCACGCCATCCGATTTCAGATCCAGCACGTTAAAGCCGGGGGCCAGATCAACGCCTTCTTTGAACGCATTGTAAACGGCCACATCAACGCGCTTCAACATGGAAGTCAGCACTTTGCCGGGATGCATGCCGTTCTGGTTGCTATCGACGCCAATCGACAGAATGCCTTCATCGGCAGCCGCCTGCAGAACGCCCACGCCTGTGCCACCAGCCGCCGCATAGATCACGTCAGCGCCTTGGCTTTTTTGCGATTTGGCAAGTTCAGCCCCCTTCACAGGGTCGTTCCATGCCGCAGGTGTCGTGCCGGTCATGTTCAGGATGACCTTGGCATCTGCCTTGGCCGCCATCACACCTTGGGCATAGCCGCAGCCGAACCGGCGGATCAGCGGAATGTCCATGCCACCAATAAAGCCGACGGTGCCGGTTTTGGATGCCAGACCGGCCATCATGCCAACCAGATAGCTGCCTTCATGTTCGGTAAAGACCACCGATTTCACGTTTGGCGCATCAACCACCATGTCGATGATGGCAAATTTGGTGTCCGGGAAATCGGGTGCCACCAGTGCCAAAACGTCACCGAACGCAAAGCCGGTCATCACAACCGGGTTGGCACCAGATTCCGCCATCCGGCGCAGCGCCTGTTCGCGCTGGGCCTCGTCCTGCATTTCAATTTCCTTGAACGTGCCGCCGGTTTCAGTGGCCCATTTGGTAGCACCATTGAAAGCAGCTTCGTTGAAAGATTTGTCGAACTTGCCACCAAGATCGAAAATGATCGCAGGTTCGGCAGTGGCCACACCAGCGGCCAGCGCCAGCGTTGCCGCATCGCATAGAAAAGATTTCATAAGGGTCATAGGGGTCTCCCGGTTTATGTTTTTGACGGGCCCAAACCGCAGCGGGCAACGGATGCCCGGGCGGCAGGATCGTGCCCGATTTAGGGCCCGTTCCGCCGGGCCGGTCAATAGCTATTTACTGTCGGGGCAGGGCTGTTTGATCTTTTGGTCAAATCCATGCGGGAAATGGGCCGCGCTTACAGCGTGCGGGCCAGGATCAACGCATCAAGGGGGCCGCCTGCGGGTTGATTATAGTAGGCTTTCCTGCACCCCACTTGCACAAATCCAGCCTGCGCATACAGGGAAATTGCGGGCTGATTCTGTGCCGATACCTCTAGAAATACCGATGCTGCATCGCGGTCACGCGCCTTGGCCAAAAAGCCCTGCACAAGGCGGGCACCAACGCCGCTTCTGCGGGCGGATGGTGCCACCGCCAGCGTCAAAATTTCCGCTTCCCCGGCCATCGCCCGCCCAATCAAGAAGCCCTGCGATTCGATCAGGGCAAAGCAAAGGGGGTCTGCCAGCAGCTGGGCAAATTCTGCCGCTGACCATGGCCTTGGCGTGGTGAACGATGCCGCATGTAGGGTGGCCATCGCGTCAGGCGTCACGGCAAAATCACCGGCGGCGGGTCTGACGGCGGGGCGGCATGCGCACCGCGTAAGTAAAATGGTGCCGGGCGCGGCTGCGGGTTTTTCCATCGCTTTGCCGTGATCCGCGCGATGGCTTCGGCAAGCGCATAGGGTGCGTCTGCCCCGCCCAACCCGATCACATCGCCCACGGCTTCGGTTTGCGCCGCTGCCGCCCCTGTCAACCGCGCCAGACCGGGGCCTTGGTCGGTAAAACTTTGCACATAAGCGTCACCGCGCCGTGCGTCGATCTTCACTGTCACCGGCAGTGCCGCGCCAAAGGCCATGGCGTCCAGCGCCGTGACCCCGACCGCCGGGATACCCAACCCCAAGGCCAGCCCGCGCGCCGCCGCCACCGAAATCCGCACCCCGGTAAAATTCCCGGGCCCCGTGCCCACGCCAATGGCGCATACATCAGGCCAGCGGATGCCGGCCCCAGCCAACATCTCCTCCAACAGCGGTATCAACCGTTCCGCCTGACCGTTGGCCATCTGCTCATCCCGCAGGATAACCCGGTCGCCACACAGCAAAGCGGCCGCACAATGCGCGGCCGATGTGTCGAATGCCAAAATCCAGTCAGAATTTTTGCCTTTACGCGCGTCTGTCAACAAAACCGGTATCCACTTTTGTCGAACAGGCTTCAGGCCGCAACAGGCCGCACTTCCAGCACTTCGGGAATGTAATGGCGCAGCAAATTCTCGATCCCCATTTTCAGCGTCAGTGTCGATGACGGGCATCCGGCACAAGCGCCCTGCATATGCAGATAGACAATCCCGCGGTCAAAGCCGTGGAAGGTGATATCGCCGCCATCCTGCGCCACCGCAGGCCTGACCCGCGTATCCAGCAATTCCTTGATCTGGCGCACGATGTCACCATCCTCGCCCGTGTGTTCGGCATGGCCACCACCTGCGGCAACCTCGCCTTCCATCACGGCGGCACCCGATTGGTAATGCTCCATGATCGCGCCCAAAATCGCAGGCTTGATATGATCCCACTGCGCGGCTTCATCCTTGGTCACCGTCACGAAATCGGTACCAAAAAACACGCCCGTCACATGGCCCGCCGCAAATATCCGCTTCGCCAGCGGTGACTTCTGCCCCGCCTCAATAGTCGGAAAATCGGCGGTGCCAAGTTCCAGCACGGTTTGCCCCGGCAGGAATTTCAGCGTCGCCGGGTTCGGGGTGGATTCGGTCTGGATGAACATTTTACATCTCCAACGGTTCTTGTCAGATATGCGCTTTGCCTGCCCGACTGTCAAGGTTTAGAAGCATTCTAAAACGCGCCGCGCCAGTTTCAGCCCACCCAACCAAAGCCCCCTTGAACAACTGCCGCCTCCGATAAACACTGCCCGAAAACCGCAGCAGTAAAGACAGGCCACCCCATGATAGATATTGACGCCGTGCGCGCCGATACCCCCGCTTGCCGCGACATCTTGCATTTCAACAATGCCGGCGCATCCCTGATGCCGGGTCCGGTGTTCAATGCCGTCACCGCCCACCTGACACTGGAACGCACCATCGGCGGATACGAGGCCGCCCGCGCCACCACCCAAGACCAAGCCGCGTTTTACACCGAATTCGCCGCCCTGCTGAACGCCGACCTGACCGAGATTGCCTATGCTGAAAACGCCACTCGCGCCTGGGATATGGCCTTTTACGGCCTACCCCTTAACCCGGGTGACCGCATCCTGACCCATGCGTCGGATTACG
This sequence comes from Pseudorhodobacter sp., assembly GCA_031413495.1. Taxonomy (GTDB): domain Bacteria; phylum Pseudomonadota; class Alphaproteobacteria; order Rhodobacterales; family Rhodobacteraceae; genus JACMNW01. The sequence goes on from JANOFE010000030.1 coordinate 40,332, forward strand.
TGTCCAACACCCTTGCCCTGCTGCAACAGGCCAAACGACGCGGCCTGCACATCGACCACGTGCCATCAGATGCGTCTGGCCAGATCGACATTGCCGCCCTCGAATCCCTCATCACCCCGCGCACGCGGCTTATTTCGCTCACCCATGTTCCCACCCAAGGCGGCCTTGTTAACCCGGCGGTGGAGGTGGGCCGCATCGCCCGCAAGCACGGCCTGATCTACCTGCTCGATGCCTGCCAATCCGTCGGCCAAATGGCCTTGGACGTGCGCACCATCGGCTGCGATATCCTGTCGGGCACGGGGCGCAAATTCCTGCGCGGCCCGCGTGGCACTGGCTTTCTTTACGTCCGCAAAGGCTTTCTAAATGAAATCGACCCGCCTTTCATTGATCTGCATTCCGCCACTTGGACCGGCCCTGAAACCTACACGCTCGACCCCACCGCCAAACGCTTTGAGAATTGGGAAAGTTTTGTCGCAGGCCGCATCGGCCTGATGCAGGCCGTTCGCTATGCCCGCACGATCGGGCTTGAAAACATCGAACTGCGCGTCTCTTTGCTCGCCTCCGCGCTGCGGTTTGCCCTCGGCTCGATCCCCGGCATCACCCTGCACGATATGGGCGCGCAGAAATGCGGCATCGTTACCTTCACCAAGGAAGGCGAGGACGCCGAGGCCATCCGCGCCCGCCTGCACGGATCGCAAATCAACGTCTCCACCACTGGCCGCAGTTCTGCCCTGCTTGATTTTGATGCACGCGGGCTGACATCACTGGTCCGCGCCTCGGTGCATTACTACAATACCGAAGCCGAGATCGGCCGCTTTGTGGATGTGCTGTCGGGGTGATGGCTGGCGAAAAAGCGAGCCACCCCTTGCCCGAATTGACACGCGTCAAATCGGGTCGCGCCTGACTGCCCCTGGCAGGCGCGCTTTGCGCACCAGCCAGCCAGTCGCGCCCCGATTTACGACCGATTGTATGCTGCACCACACCCCTTGCCCAAACGGTCCTTGGCCTTATGTGCAACGACCCGAGCAAACGCTGCCCCGCAGCGTTTCCAGTTCGGTCCGGGGGCAGTTCGCAACTGGCGCTTAAGTAAAACTGGCGCTGTGCAGCTTTCCATCAAAATCCTAACACCACACAGCTCACACCCGCCGCCGCCCATACCGCGTCGCCGTCAACACCTCCGACACCGCACAGGATTTGCTATCCACATACCACCGCTTGCGAAAATACTCCCGCACTATGGCATCCGTCACGGCTGACGCGCGCCCCTTCGGATAGACACACCATACCCCCAACGCCGGCGCAGACGCGGCCAGATCAAACGCTGCCTCCAGATCCGATGCCCCCGCCAAAACCACCAGCAAAACCCCGGCTTGGGCCAAATCCCCCGTCACCGCCCCCAGCAACGCCGCAGCCAAGGCCGCATCTGCCACCTCACCAGCCACGAACGCCAAACTTGCAGGCGATACCCCCAGCTTGTCCGCCAATGTCGGCACAGGTTTCTGCAACGCCGCCAACCACCGCGCCGCCTCCGCTTCGCCCAATTCGAGGATCAAAGGCCCGCATTCGGTGCCAAGCCGCAACCATCCCTGATCGACGGACATAGTGGTAATTGCAGCCCGCGGAACCCGCGCTTTGATCCCGCCCCGCAGGATGATTTCCGTGGATTCGAGCAGCGCGCGAACCTCAGCGGTTTGGCCTTGCCAGTGGGCTATGGTTTCGGACGAGCGGCCCATTCCTTTTCTCCGCCTATTCGTAGCAGTAAACGGGCACGACGGCCCTCACGATGCTATCCGGGACACCTTCATCTAGTTTGTATCCTGCCCCGGTAGCGGCAGGATACAAAACTTGAGCATCCCTCAAAAATTCAGTGAGGGTTTGGTTTCTGACCGCAAAGTTCATATTTTGAGGCAAGGTCCCCGTATTCTCTAGAATTGCCAAATCATCGACGCGCGACACCACCACGCCAATGACTGCGCCACGCGCATTGATAAGTGGCCCACCACTGTTTCCCGGCTGCACAGGTGCAGAAATCATAACCCTGTCTTTGCTTCCATCAATGTCTTGCAGCGCGCTGACATTGCCTCCTGTCACTGTTAGTCCTTGCTCAAGAGTGCCAAGATATGGGTAGCCCAATGCCATTACCGTTTCGCCAAGATGAGCATCAATGTCTGAACTTAGTTCAAGCCACACGTTTGATCTTTTCGTCGATGACAGCACTGAAAGATCAAGATTGGCGTTGCTTTGAATAACTGTAAGCGGCGAGCCATCTTTAAGAGAAAGTCGGGTGCAGCCGCTGACCACGTGTTCAGCCGTTACTATATCAGTGTTGTTGATGAAAAAGCCTGTTCCTGTCCCTGCTAGATTGCCTGAAATCGCTGAAGGGGCTGGTTGAGGCGCTTCAGTTAGCTTGCGGCCTTCTTGATTTGGTTGGTCTTGGCTCGCCACAGGGATGTTCATGAAACCAGCTAACACGCCTTGTGGCGGAAGTACCAACCCAAGACCGCGACCCCGCTGAATGCTTCCTGCTATAAGGGCAACGCGAGTCTGATGCTCTTCCCGTGATACAATAGAAAACGTCAGATACGCGCCATCCAACAGGTCTGACCTAGCGTAACCCCTAAGACCATTCGGCAGCGTAACGGCGGTAACTAAACGATCCGGTTTGAGACTCTGATACCGCTCCGGGTAGGGCAGGCCCTTAGACATCAAGAACTCATGTATGGAAACTGCTCCGGCAAAATCATCAATTTCAATAACAAGACTTAACCGATCATCGGCATTCGTATATCTAGTCCCATTCGCGCGCTGATCTTGCAACAATATGTAGGATGGGTGGGCATAAGACATGTCGGTGGCGTCGAAGTAAAACATTTCCCAGCCGCCTGCCTGTCGCTCAGCCTCGAACGCTCTCAGCACCGGCAAAACATCCCCAAAACTTGGCTTATCTGTTCCAGCAGTCCGCAGGCTATAGGCTTCGAGCGCGCGTTGGCTCCCTTTTCCCCATGCGCCATCTAGCAAACCTACGTAGTCACCAGAAAACGCAAGTGCGGCCTGTAGAGTTCTCTTTTCTTGGGTTGAAAGCGGGCGGGCATCGAATTCGCTTCCTATATAGCCCTGCGCATTTGTCGTATGCGCAGTGAAGGTCAGCCCTAAAAGAAGCAATACAAAGACAGCTGAAACCCTCACGTTTTTTGCCTCGCTCTATAAAACTAGCGCCTGTTTCATTCAGATTAATTTGAAGAGTGGGAAAAAGTAAACAAACTACAAAAATCCCATCACTCCCCCAACAAAATCAACATCTTAGCTCTCATAACACACGTGTTACCCCCACCCAGTAACCACCCAAATCACGTAATACTCTCCAACCTTTCCTTACTCATATCCCCCGGAACGATCGTGATCGGGATCGGCAGGGCACCTGAATTCTTGCTCATCTGCGTGACCAGCGGGCCGGGGCCGTTCTTATCGGTGCCCGCCCCCAGAACCAGCACCCCGATTGTCGGATCATCGCGAACCTGCGCCAGAATTTCCTGCACCGGATTGCCCTCCCGGATCACCAGTTCCGGGTTGACGCCCTGCTTGTCGCGCATCCATTTTGCGAACACTTCGAAATGCGCCTCGATCCGTTCGCGCGCCTCGGCCCGCATCAGATCGGCGACGCCCATCCAGTGCTGGTATTCTTCGGGCGGGATCACCGATAATATCTGCACCCCGCCGGATGTTTTCGCCGCCCGCAATGCCGCAAATCGCATCGCATTCAGGCATTCTCGGCTGTCATCCAGCACGACTAGAAACTTCCGCATAGAACGTCACCCCCGGCGGGCAATCATGCCGCAACTGACCGGGGGCTGGCAAGCCCTGCCGGGATCACGCGGCCTCGGCCAGCAAGGCCCGCAGATCAAGCCGGCTGTTGGACATCGCAAGCTTGCCATCGGCATCGCGCGGCCAATCCGCCTCATCCCGGTCGTGGTACAATTCCACCCCGTTGCCATCCGGATCGCGCAGATAGACAGCTTCCGACACGCCATGATCGGCAGAGCCGTCAATCGCAATCCCCGCATCAATCACCCGTTGCAGAGCGGCGGCAAGCGAGGCGCGGTCGGGGAATAAAAACGCGGTGTGATAAAGCCCGGTATGGCCAGCGGGCGCAGGGGTGCCGCCCAAGCTTTCCCAAGTGTTCAGCCCGATATGGTGATGATAGCCGCCCGCCGACAAGAACGCAGCTTGGGTGCCGTACCGGGTGACCAGATCAAAGCCAAGGACGCCTTGGTAGAACCCGATGGCCCGATCAAGATCGGCGACTTTCAGGTGAACATGCCCGATACGGGTTTCTTTTGGTAAAATTGACATCGCGGCCTCCTTGGCCATTTGGAAAAAGCTGATGCAGATATAAAGATCGTTGATCCGCGCTGATACGCACATCCTTGCACAGGACTTGCGCAGTTTGGGCATAAAAAGACCCCCGGATCGGGGGGATCCGGGGGCTAAACGGGTGAACCGGGGCATAGGGGGCCGTGCCGCGGTTTTTCGGGGGACAATCCGCACCCGGATGAGCGATGGGACGCTCACCCAAACAATGCCACGGTATTGATTCCGTTTCGTGACGCTTGGTGCCTAAACCTGCCGGGAGCGGATCATACCGATGATGTCATAGACCTGATCCACGATGGGGCGGGCAAGCGCATCGGCGCGGGCCGCGCCTTGGCCAAGGATACGGTCAATTTCCGCCGGGTCCTGCATCAGGCGGGTCATTTCCGACGTGATCGGCGACAGCTTTTCAACCGCCAGATCCGCCAATGCAGGTTTGAAGGTGCCAAACTGCGCGCCTTGATATTTGGTGATAACCTGGGCTGGGGTCAGCCCTGCCAAGGCTGCGTAGATGTTCACCAAATTGCGCGCTTCGGGGCGGTCTTTAAGACCGTCCAGAGTTTCGGGCAGCGGCTCTGCATCAGTTTTCGCCTTGCGGATTTTTTTCGCGATGGTGTCGGCGTCATCGGTCAGGTTGATGCGGGATTGATCGGAGGGGTCGGATTTCGACATCTTCATGGTGCCGTCGCGCAGGCTCATCACGCGGGTGGCGGCCCCTTCGATAACCGGTTCAACCACGGGAAAGAAGTTCACGCCATAATCATTGTTGAATTTGATCGCGATGTCGCGGGCCAGTTCGAGATGCTGTTTTTGATCTTCGCCTACCGGTACATGCGTGGCCTTGTAGGCCAGAATATCGGCGGCCATCAGGGCCGGGTAGGCGTAAAGACCAAGCGACACGTTTTCGGAGTTTTTTCCGGCCTTATCTTTGAACTGTGTCATCCGCGACATCCAGCCCATGCGGGCCACGCAATTGAAGATCCAGCCCAGTTCGACATGGGCCGTCACCTGAGATTGGTTGAACAGGATCGACCGCGCAGGATCAATGCCCGCCGCGATAAAGCCCGCCGCCGCTTCGCGCGTGGCATGGCGCAGTTTGGCCGGGTCTTGCCAGACGGTGATGGCATGCATATCGACGAGGCAATAGATCGTCTCGATGCCTTCATCCTGCTTTTCGACAAAGCGTTTCAGCGCGCCAAGGTAATTCCCAAGCGTCAGGCCACCAGAGGGCTGGATGCCAGAAAAGATGCGTGTCGGAAATGCCAGAGGCGTTTGGACCGGCGTAGGCATGGATGCTCCGTCTATTGGAAAGGCTGCGGCTTTGGCTTATCGCTGGCACCAACAGCCGTCAACCGATGCCAAAGAATGAGAGTGGGATGAAAGATAATCTGAATGCGCCGCCGTTGAACCCGCTGCCGATGGTGGTGTGGTTGCTGGCCTTGCCGATCATCGCGATGGAAGTGGTTCTGGGCCTTGGCGCGCGGGGCCTTGTTGGCGGTGCGCAGGGTGTTGGCTGGCGGATCGACGCGATCCAGCGGTTTGCGTTTTCGCCCGACCTGATGCGCGACATGATTGCGACCGGGCAGTATCCTTTGGCTGGACTGGCGCGGTTGATCAGCTATGCGCTGGTACACGGCAATTTCACCCACACTGCCTTTGTCGTGGTGATGCTGCTGGCGCTTGGTAAGATGGTCGGGGAAGTGTTTCGCTGGTGGGCGGTGCTGGCAGTGTTCTTTGGTGCTGCCGCAGTGGGGGCGTTTGTTTATGCCCTGATCCCCGAAGCGCAGGTGGCTTTGATCGGCGGCTATCATGCGGTTTACGGTCTGATCGGGGCGTTTACCTTCCTTTTATGGGTCAATCTGGCCGCTGTCGGGGCGAACAAATTCCGCGCTTTCACGATGATAGGGTTTCTGCTGGCGTTTCAATTGGTGTTTGGTGTGATCTTTGGAGGCGGCTGGGATTGGGTTGCTGATATTGCGGGCTTTGCAACCGGGTTCTTTTTGTCCTTCGTGGTCAGTCCGGGTGGCTGGGCACGTGTCCGGGGCAAAATGCGTCAAAGGTAACCAGATTTTAAAAATGTCATGCTGGCGCTTTAGAGGACCGTCTGACAAAGGCTCCTATGGAGCCTTTGTCGGTCCGATTGGCCAAAAGCCGAACGGCGTTGGGCAAGGGAGGTGCAGCTTGCTGCAGTATCGGGAATCTGCCCGTGCCTGACTGGGTTGGCGCGAACGCGCCTGCCCGGGGCAGGCAGGCACGGGCAGATTTGACGCGGGTCAAATCGGCCAAGAAAAAACCAGAGGCGAGCGTCGAAGAACTGGAATCGCTTTGCCTTTTCGGATCGCCTCACGCTACCGCCGCAAGCCCCGGAAATCAGCCAGTTTGAACGCGCCGATCATGGCACCGATAGCGAAATAGCTGGCGATGCCGGATGTAACCAGCAATGCAAGGCCAATATAGCGCCAGCCGTCTGTGCCCAGCATCGGGCCCAGCACGATGACCATGCCCCACAGCACGGCCCCCATGGCAAGTGACGCGAGCACAATGCGGGGCAGACGGTTTCGGCTGCGTGCATCCAGCTGTGATGCGCCCCCCATGCCCCGGCTGCCACGCCAGAGTTGCCAAACCATGATCCAGCCAGACAAAGTGGTGGCAATGGCGGCGGCGACAAAGCCGATGATGGGCAGCAGGCCAATGGCGATAGCGGCGTTCACGATCATCGACACGACCGCGTATTGAAACGGTCGGCGGGTATCTTCGCGGGCGTAATACAAGGGTTGCAACACCTTTTGCAGCACGAACGCGGGCAGGCCAAGGCCGTAAGCCGCCAGCGCCAGCGCGGTATTAGCGCTGTCATCGGCATCAAACGCACCGCGTTCAAACAAAACTGAAATCAGCGGCATCGCGATGATCACAAGCGCCACGGCGGCGGGCAAGGTTAACGCCACTGCAAATTCGGTGCCGCGGTTGAACGAGGCACGGCTACCGTCACTGTCGCCAGACCGCAGGCGCCTCGACAGATCGGGCAGCAGCACGGTGCCAATGGCGATGCCGACCACGCCCAGCGGCAGTTGGTACAGACGGTCGGCATAAGACAGCCAAGCAACCGCCCCTTCGGTAAAGCTGGCCACCTGACGGCCAACCAGCAAGTTGATCTGCACAACGCCGCCTGCCAGCACGGCGGGGGCGGCGATCAGGCCGAGGCGTTTCAATTCCGGCGTCATCCGGGGCATGGACAGGGTCAGACCATAGCCCAAGCGCCGCGCGGAAAACCATGTGAAGGCCAGTTGCACAATGCCGGTGATGGGCACTGTCCAAGCCAAGGCCAGCCCCATATCCCAGCGCATCCAATCGGCCAGCAACATGGCCGCGATGAACATCAGGTTCATCAGAACCGGCACGAAGGATGCTTCGGTAAAGCGGCCAAAGGCGTTCAGCACGCCCGAAAGAAGTGCCACCAGACTGATGAACAGGATGTAGGAAAACCCGATGCGCCCGAACGTGACCGCCAGATCGAAACGGGCGTCACCCACAAAGCCCGATGCCATCGCCCAGACCAGCCACGGCATCGCCAATGTGCCGATCAGCGAAAACACCACAAGCACGGCTGCAAGGCCGGAAAATGCATCGCGGGCGAACCCTTGCGCATCTTCCCCGGCCTCCAGCTTTTTGGCGAACATTGGCACGAAGGCCATGTTGAACGCGCCCTCGGCAAAAAAGCGGCGAAACATGTTGGGCAGCGAAAACGCGATCAGGAATGCTTCGGCAACGGGGCCAGCGCCCAAAAATGCCGCCATCATGATGTCACGCGCAAAGCCAGCACCACGGGACAACAACGTCCAGCCACCGACGGTCACGAAGCCTTTGACCAAGCGAATGGGTTTCATGGCAAGGTCCCGTTCATGCCAAAATCCGCGTCATGTCTGGGCCCGTTCCACGCCATCAACAATGGCTTGGCGCAGCTTTTTCTCTAATGCGTCTTGCCGTGTTTTGGCGTGCAGTTTCAGGCCAAACATGTCCTTGACATAAAAGCTGTCCACCACCTGCGCGCCGTAAGTCGCGATCACGGCGCTTGCGATATAAATGTTGTTGGCCGCCAAAGTGCGGGTCAGATCATATAGCAAACCGGGCCTGTCGCGGGTATCAACCTCGATAATTGTGTAAATCTCCGACCCGTCGTTGTCGAAGGCGATATGGGTGGGAAAGCGAAATTCGCGTTCGCGCTTTTTTACTTTGTCCCGGTCTTTCAGCGCATCGCGTGCCACCACTTCACCGCGTAGCGTTTTGTCGATCATGCCTCGCAGGCGCGGTAGGCGGGCCAGTTCATAAGGTGCGCCGTCAGCATCCTGCACCCAGAAGACGGCGGTGGCATAGCCGTCTTTCGACGTATAGGTGCGCGCATCCACCACATTGGCCCCAACCAGCGCCAAGGCCCCGGCCAGACGCGAAAAGATGCCCGGATGATCGGCCAGCGCAAAACAGGCGCGGGTGGCATCGCGGTCAGGTTCCGGGTGCAGGTCGATGCGAATTTCGCTGTCATCAAGACCCTGCAGCAAGGTCGCGAAAACCACATGCGTATCGGTGGAAAGGCCTTGCCAATAGGGCGCATAGTGGCGGGTGGCTTCGGCCTGAAAATCGGCATCGCTCCACCCCGAAAGGCGCAGTCGCAAGGCGCGCAAGGCCTCGTCCTGACGGTTTTCGCGGTTCAGCGTTTCAAGGCCGCCTTCCAGCGCATCACTGGTGTCGCGGTACAACTGGCGCAACAGCTGCGCCTTCCAGTTGTTCCAGGTGTTTGGGCCAACGCCGCGAATGTCGCAGACGGTCAGCACCGTCAGCAGATCCAGCCGTTTCTTGGTTTTCACCGCCTTGGCAAAATCACGCACGGTGCGCGGATCGCCGATGTCGCGTTTCTGCGCCATGTCAGACATCAGCAGATGATAGCGCACCAGCCATTCGACCGTTTCCGCTTCTTCCGCATCCAACCCCAAGCGGGGGGCGACGCGGCGCGAAATCTGTGCGCCAAGGATGGAATGATCGTCCGGGCGTCCCTTGCCTATATCATGCAGCAACAGCGCCACAAAAAGGATGCGGCGGTTGACGCCCTCATTTAGGATGCCAGTCGCGACCGGCAGTTCTTCGACCAACTCGCCACGTTCAATTTGCGCCAGCACCGAGATGGTTTGGATGATATGTTCGTCTACCGTGTAATGGTGATAGACGTTGAATTGCATCATTGCGACGATGGCTTCAAATTCCGGGATGAAGGCAGCAAGCGCGCCCAATTCGTTCATCCGGCGCAATGCCCGTTCCGGGTTGCCATGTTCCAGCAAAAGGTCGAGGAAAATTTGTACCGCTTCGGGATCGTCGCGCATGCCGTCGTCGATCAGATCAAGATTACTGGCGATCAGGCGCATGACGTTGGGGTGCAGCAGGTATTCCGACCGGAGCGCTTCTTCAAACACCCGCAACAGGTTCAGCTTGTCTGACAGGAACGCGCCCGCGTCGATCACATCTATCCGGCCTTGCACCAGCTTATAGCCGGGTCGCACCTGTTGCTTGCGGCGGAACAGGCCCTTCAGGGATGCCTCAGGTTTGGCATGGCGCGCTTCAAGTTCTGTCAGAAAAATGCGGGTCAGTTCGCCGACCTTTGTGGCCTCGCGAAAGTAATCTTGCATGAAATGTTCAACTGCCCGCCGCCCGCCACTGTCACGGTAGCCCATGCGCGCGGCCACTTCGACCTGCATATCAAAGGTCAACTGATCCACCATGCGGCCAGTTACATAATGCAAATGGCAGCGCGCAGCCCACAGGAAATCTTCAGCGCGGGTAAAGGTGGCGAATTCAACTTCGTTGAACAGCCCGGCAGACACCAACCCGTCGGGCGACGCGACGCGGTGCAGATATTTGCCGATCCAATACAGCGTCTGCAGATCGCGCAAGCCCCCCTTGGCCTCTTTCACATTGGGCTCCAGCACGTAGCGCTGGCCACCCTGTCGTTTGTGGCGTTCGGCGCGTTCGGCGAGTTTTGCATCAATGAATTCAGGGCCGGAATTGCGAAACAGATCTGACCATAGCTTATCGCCCAGCTCTGCCGCCAACAGCGCATGGCCGACGATAAAGCGGTGTTCCAAAAGGGCAGTGCGAATGGTGATGTCGGTTTTGCCAAGCCGCAGACAATCCTTCACCGTCCGGCTGGCATGGCCGACCTTCAGTTTAAGATCCCACAAGATATACAACATCGATTCTATCACCGATTCCGCCCAAGGGGTGATTTTCCAAGGTGTCAGAAACAGCAGATCAACGTCTGAATGCGGTGCCATTTCGGCGCGGCCATAACCGCCCACCGCCAGCACAGCAATGCGTTCTGCCTCGGTTGGGTTTGGCAAGGGGTGCAAATGGTGGATGGCCACAGCAAAGGCTGTCGTGACCAAGCCATCGGTCAGATAGGCCTGCGAGCGCACCAATCGCCGCGCCGCGTGAGGCGATGCCAAGAAAGCAGTTGCAAGGGCCGCATTGCCGCGGTGTTTGGCCTCGGCAAGATGCCGCACGGCGATGGCGCGGGCGGCGCGGGCATCGGGCTGATTGCCAATCTCAAGGGCAATTGCCGTGATCAGGGCCGGCGCATCAATCAGGGTCGCCGCGGGAAGGATCAGGTCTGCCTCTGGCGACGGGGCCACCAGAGGCGATCGTGGCGCAAGGGATGTGTCAGGCATTTTTGGCTGGCGCGTCAGAAGCCCGCACCGCCAAAGCTGCGCGGGGCGGCATCAACCACAACCATTTGACCTGCCCGCACCTCTGCCACCGCAAGGCCGCGATCATTGGTGCCATCAGCACGCAGCCGGAAGATACCGTTGACGCCAACAAACCCTGACCCTTGGGTGAGTGCAGCCCCTGTCAGGGCATTGGCCTTGCCCTGCTTGACCAGTGCACCGATGGCTGCGATGCCGTCATATGCAAGGCCTGAAATCGGATGCGGCGCTGCCCCAAAGGCGGCCTGATAGCGGGCTTGGTACTGCTGATAAAGGCCCGGATCGGGCATGGCAAACCATCCCCCCTGAAGCCCCGGCAGGCCAAGTGACGCGGCAGGAACATCCCAACGGGTAAGGCCCATGAAGCGCGTTGTCTCAGCGCTTATGCCATTCTCGCGCAGCAGCTGTGTTACCAAGGGCAGGGCACCTGCTGTATCAGCGGTAAAGAAAATCGCATCCGCGCCACTGGATTTGGCAGCAGCGGCAATGCCCGGAATGGCGGAGACGACACCATTTTGCGAGAATTCATAGTTGCCAACCGACACAACCGAAGCGCCCGCATTGGATGCACCCGCCCGGATGGCCGCAAGCCCGATGTCGCCACCGGTGTTGCGATCATGCACAACCATGATGTTACGCTTGCCGTTGCGCACGGCGTAAGAGGCAAGGCGGGCTGCCGTTGTCTCGAACGTCTGGCCAAGGACAAAGACGTTGCCACCCGCGATATCGGGATTGTTGGAAAAGCTCAGAACATTGATACCACTGCTGCTGACGGCCACGCCAGCCGCGTTTGCTTCTTGCGCAAAAACCGGGCCGAGGATGATTTGCGCACCTTCCTCAACGGCGCGGATCGCCATCGCCTGCGCTTGGCCAGGCTGGCCGCCGGTGCTGTAGACACGCAGATCAATCTGCACGCCGGACAGGTCGGCAATGGCAAGTTTTGCAGCATTCTGCAAGCTTTGCGCCAGAAATTCATCACCCGCCTGACCGGATCCTGATGGCACCAATAACGCCACGGGAACAGCGGCACCCGCATCAATCGACGGACCGCCCGTTGTTATGCCACCGGGTGTACACGCGGCAAGCACAAGTGCGGTTATGCCAACGGCCAATCGGCCCATAGACTTGCGGGCCAGACGCAAAACGGACACCATGAATTTTCCCCACTCTGAAAGCGCTTACTTTACCATGCGTTTAGGTTAAGCGGTCCGCTGGGGAAAGCAAATTTTCGAAAGGATCAGGATTTGAGCACCGGCACGCCGTCGCTGTCACCCCGCGCCATTGTGCCGGGCCTGCATTTCATTGCAACGCCGATTGGGGCGGCGCGCGATATCACGCTGCGGGCACTGGATATTCTGGCGGGGGCCGATGTATTGGCCGCCGAAGACACCCGCACCCTGCGGCATTTGATGGAAATTCACGGGGTGAGCCTGGGTGATCGCCCGCTTTACGCCTATCACGAACACAATGACGAGGCGATGCGCCCGCGCCTGATGCAGGCTTTGGCGCTTGGCAAATCAGTGGCCTACGCGTCAGAGGCGGGCACGCCTTTGGTATCTGACCCCGGTTTTCAATTGTCCCGCGCCGCAATTGAAGCCGGAATTACGGTGCTTGCCGCACCGGGGGCATCGGCCGTTCTTTGTGCGTTGGCCGTGTCAGGCTTGCCATCAGACCGGTTTTTGTTTGTGGGCTTTCCGCCGGCAACCAAATCTGCACGGGCAACTTTTCTAAAAGACCTTGCTGCAGTTCAAGCGACGCTGATTTTGTACGAATCGCCCAAGCGCATTAACCAATTGTTGGAAGATCTGTCGCAGTATCTGGGGGAAGGGCGCTACGCTGCGGTATGCCGGGAATTGACGAAGCGATTCGAAGAGGTATCGCGCGGCACACTTGGCGAACTGGCCACTGCGTATTCAGGGCGGGCTGTGAAGGGTGAAATTGTTGTTTTGGTTGACCGGGCCGGTGAGGCAAAGGTTGATGCCGAAACGGTGGAAGGGGCTTTGACGATGGCTTTGGGACAGATGACCGTAAAAGATGCGGCGGCGGCGGTTGCCGAAGCTTACGGTTTGCCGCGGCGCGAAGTTTATCAGCTTGCGTTGAAAATGGGGTCAAAATGAGCGGCGCCACGTCGTATCACGCAGGACTTGCTGCCGAGGATCAGGTGGCACGATTCTATTCCCGGTCTGGGCGCGACGTCTGCGCTCGGCGCTGGCGCGGGTCGGCAGGGGAAATTGATCTGATCGCGCGTAATGGGGCAGAAGTGATCTTTATCGAGGTAAAGCAAAGCGCCACTCATGCGCTGGCGGCTGAACATCTGACGCCGCGGCAAATGGCGCGAATTTATGCATCAGCATCTGAATTTCTTGCAGGCGAGCCAGCCGGCCAGATGACGGAATGCCGCTTTGACGTGGCTTTGGTGAATGGTGCGGGGCAAATTGAAATTCTAGAGAACGCTTTCGCCGCCTGACAGATTTGCATCCTGCGCAGGCATAGGTCATCTAGAGGGTCTTGAAACCCGGAGATGACGATGACCTTGAAGGTAGCGCTGCAGATGGACCCGATCGGGTTGGTTAACATCAATGCCGACAGTACCTTTCGTATTGCATTGGAAGCGCAGGCGCTTGGGCACAGCTTGTTCTTCTATACCCCTGACAAGTTGGCGTTTGTTGAGGGACGGGTGATTGCACGGGGATTTCCAATCACCTTGCGGCGCGAGGTTGGCAATCACGTCAGTTATGGCCCCGAAACCGAAGTGAATCTGGCCGAATTTGATGTGGTTTGGCTGCGTCAGGATCCGCCTTTTGATATGGGCTACATCACATCCACGCATTTGCTGGATATGATCCACCCCAAAACACTGGTGGTGAATGACCCGTTTTGGGTGCGCAATTACCCTGAAAAGCTGTTGGTTTTGCGGTTCCCGGATTTAACGCCGCCTACGGCAATTGCGCGGGATCTGCAGACGATCCGCGACTTCAAGGCCCGGCATGGCGATATTATTCTGAAGCCGCTTTATGGCAATGGCGGTGCGGGCGTATTCCGCCTTGATCCAAACGACCGCAATCTGGCGTCTTTGTTTGAGATGTTCACCGGCATCAATCGGGAACCTTTGATCGTGCAAAAGTTTTTGCCCGACGTGTCCAAAGGCGACAAGCGGGTGATTTTGGTTGATGGCGCGCCTGTTGGTGCCATCAACCGCGTGCCACAGGCGGGGGAAACCCGGTCCAACATGCATGCAGGCGGGCGGCCAGAAAAAGTTGGCCTGACTGCGCGTGATCTTGAAATTTGCGCAGCAATCGGGCCGACGTTGCGGGAGAATGGCCAAGTTTTTGTCGGCATTGATGTGATTGGCGACTATTTGACTGAAATCAACGTCACCTCACCCACTGGCATTCAGGAGTTGGAGCGCTTTGATGGCACCAATACTGCCGAACGTATTTGGCAAGTGATCGAGGCAAAACGCCGGGCTTAGCCCTTGGTGCTGGCCGCCAGCCGAAAGCTGACCGCTTCGGCAATATGGGGTTGGCGCACACCCGCAGATCCATCCAGATCAGCGATGGTGCGCGCCACGCGCAAAACACGGTGATAGCCGCGTGCAGATAGGCCAAAGCGATCGGCGACGCGGGCCAATAGCGCGCGCCCTTCGGCGTCGGGGTTGGCTATTTCTTCCAAAACTGCCCCCTCGGCATCGGCATTGACGCGCATCGCGGGCTGGTCCGCAAAGCGCATGGTTTGAATGGCACGGGCGTCGGCCACACGGGCAGACACTTCGGCTGAAGTGTCACCGGACGCGGGCAGATCAAGATCGGTATAGGCAACGGGCGGCACTTCGATGCGAAGATCAAAGCGGTCCATCAGGGGGCCGGAAATGCGCCCGATGTAATCATCACCGCACAGCGGGGCTTTGCTGCAGGATCGGGACGGGTCGGTCAGATAACCGCATTTGCAGGGGTTGGCTGCGGCGACCAGCAGGAATTTGCACGGATACTTCACATGCGCATTGGCGCGGGCCACCACAATCTCGCCGGACTCGATGGGTTGGCGCAGGGTTTCCAACACGGGGCGCGGAAATTCGGGGAATTCATCTAAAAACAGCACACCGTTATGGGCCAAGCTGATCTCGCCCGGTTTTGCCCCGCGCCCACCGCCGACGATGGCCGCCATAGAGGCCGTGTGATGCGGCTCGCGGAAGGGGCGTGCGCGGCTGATGCCGCCATCCGTCAACAACCCCGCCAACGAATGGATCATCGAAGTTTCCAGCGCCTCAATCGCCGACAGGGGCGGCAATATGCCGGGCAGACGCGCGGCCAGCATGGATTTCCCCGATCCCGGAGAGCCGATCATCAGCACATGGTGCCGCCCAGCGGCAGCAATTTCCAATGCGCGTTTGGCACGTTCCTGGCCCTTCACATCGCGCAGGTCGCGCCGAAAGCTGGCGGGCTCAACTTCGCCCGCCTCGGCCGGGGTCAGCGGCGATTGGCCAGTGTAATGGCGCACCACTTCGGACAGGGACGATGCCGCCAATACTTGCGTTGCACCCACCCAAGCGGCTTCTGCCCCGCAGGCCTTGGGGCACAGCAGGGTGCGGTCTGCTTCCGCTGCGGCCATCGCGGCGGGAAGCGCGCCGATCACCGCGATCAGGCGACCATCAAGCGATAGTTCCCCCAAGGCGACGGTGCCTTCAATTTCATCCTTGGGGATGATTTCCAATGCGCCCAGCAGCGCCAATGCGATGGGCAGATCGAAATGCGAGCCTTCCTTTGGTAAATCAGCTGGCGACAGGTTTACCGTAATGCGCTTTGACGGCAGGGCAATTGACATTGAGGCAAGCGAGGCCCGGACGCGTTCCTTTGCCTCGGACACGGCTTTATCAGGCAGGCCGACGATGGAAAACGATGGCAGACCGGGGGCAACGGCGCATTGCACCTCGACGATGCGCGCCTCGACCCCCTCAAAGGCCACTGTGTAGGCCCGTGCGACCATATCCCAAACTCCGTTCACCTTGGTTAACGGAGTGGACGGTAAAGGTTTACGATTGGTAAAGGGCCATGAATTTTGGCCATGCTTCTGGGTCCGCGACGGTTTTATTCCGACAAAACGCGTTGCAAAAGCCCCAGACCCTGCCACCGAGGTCCATGTAATCCGTTACAGGCTTGCCGGAATAGGGGCAGGTCGCGTTGACAGATGGGCCTACTGCGACAGCCTTGGCAGGCAAGGGCTGCGGTCCCGGCCAAGGGCGGTGGGGGTAATCGCGGCGGTAAAATTCCTGATCCGCGCCGTCAACCAGCCCCATGGCGCGCCAGCGGCGGAACGATGGATGTGCCAGATGGGCGGCAACATAGTCTGACGCCGCAGGCCCGACAGGCAGGTTATAACCCGCGACGCGCGCTGCTACGGGGGCAAAAAATGTGTCAGCCGCGGAATAGGCACCGCAAAGCCACGGGCCTGTTGCGCCTGTTTCACGGCGGGCCCAGGCCCAGATCACCTGCAATCTGTCCAGATCGGCCAATACAGCCTCGGTAGAGGCGCAACCCGTGTAACTGACGCGCAGGTTCATAGGGCAATGACCGCGCAGCGCGGTAAAGCCCGCATGCATTTCCGCCGCCAAAACACGGGCCACAGCACGCGCTGTAGGGTCTGTCGGCCAAATGCCCGCGGCCGGGTGGCGCGAGGCCAGTTCTTCGGCAATGGCAAGGGTTTCGGGCACAACCACACCGTCGGGGGTGCGCATGGTTGGGGCTGTGCGCCCCGGAAAGAACCCCGTTAGCAGCGTTGCCAATTCATCGGTGTAAAGACGAGCCGTATGCGTCTTGACCGGAATACCAAAGGCATCAAACAGCAGCCAGCCGCGCAGGGACCAACTGGAATAGGCGCGGTCGCCAATGGCAAGATCATAGGTCATAGCTGCCTCCATCATAGGTTCAGGCTTGGGTATCCAGTCCGGTGTAGGCGCGATAGCGCGGATTTGTGGTGAGACATATCACGCGATGTGATTGATCCGGCCGACCTGCCAGCCTTGAGCATCAAAAGACATTTCAGTGATCGAAAGTGGGTCAATGCGGTGGGAAAAGGCTTGTTCTGGCGTCAAATTATCGGCGCGTTGCAGGGCTGAAAGAATTGCGCCGAAATGGGCGACAACCACGATGTTGCGCCCGGCAAAGGCAGTTATTAACCGATCAGTCGCCGCCCAGATGCGTGCGTTGATGTCGTTCCAGCTTTCACCTTTTGGCGGGCGCACATCACCCGGCCTGTCCCAGAAAGCAGCGATAAGATCCGGGGTTTCTGCCTCAATTTCGCTATGACTGCGCAGTTCCCAATCGCCAAAATGGATCTCTCGCAGCATCTTGTCATGCGGCAGCCGCTCGCGGTTTCCCTGCGCTGCGTCTGCGGTTGCCACAGCGCGGATCAGGTCCGACGATACAATAAGCGCATCCTGCGGCAGGTGGTTCGATAACCGCGCAACTGCAGAATGATCAGACAAATCCGCGGGTAAATCAGACCAGCCAACCATGGTTTTTGCATGCGTCGGCCCGTGGCGGACCCACCAAAACCGGGTCACGTTGTGCAATCCGGCATCTGGCCCTTCAGCACCAGAGGCAGGCCCGCCATCACGGCGACGACCAGATCGGCCTGTGCGGCCATGCGTTGATTAAGCGTGCCTTGCGCATCCCGAAAACGGCGTGCAAGGGCGTTGTCGGGCACGATCGACCACCCAACTTCGTTTGACACCACGATCACCGGCGCTGGGCAGGCGGCGATGGCTGTCAGCAGCAGTGTCGTTTGCGTTTCAAGGTCAGCCTCGGCCAGAAAATGATTGGAAAGCCACAGCGTTGCGCAATCTACCAGAACAACGTCGTCGTCCTCTGCGTCGGCAAGTGCACCGCACAAATCAAGCGGGGCCTCGACGGTAACCCACCCCATCCCCCGCTGATCGCGGTGCTGTGCGATGCGGGCGCGCATTTCATCATCCCAGGCCTGCGCCGTCGCGATGTAACGCCGGTGCCGACCCGTGCCGATGACCAGCAGTTCAGCTAACTTTGATTTGCCAGACCGCGCCCCGCCAATCAAAAGTGTAAACCTTGACCTAGAATTTTTGCATAGAAATTGTGATCCAGTCACGGTTTTGCCTCGTATTGTTTTTGTAAGCGACGAATGACGTCGGCGGCGATGGTTTGGCGGGGGTTCTTGATGGCACTCGAAAGATATAACGATCAAACCATGTCGCGCAAAGCGATGAAAGCGGAACTGCTTGATGCCGAAACGGAATTGCGTTTGGCCTACGCCTGGCGTGACCAGCGGGATGAGGCGGCCCTGCACCGTTTGATCACTGCCTACATGCGGCTCGCGATTTCTATGGCGTCCAAATTCCGCCGCTACGGTGCGCCGATGAATGATTTGATTCAGGAAGCATCGCTTGGCCTGATGAAGGCGGCTGATAAATTTGATCCAGATCGTGGCGTTCGGTTTTCGACCTACGCTGTCTGGTGGATCAAGGCGTCGATCCAAGATTATGTCATGCGCAATTGGTCGATGGTGCGGACCGGCTCGACCAGCAGCCAAAAATCGCTGTTCTTCAATCTGCGCCGTGTTCAGGCCAAGTTGGAGCGCGAAGCCTTGGCGGAAGGCGAAGTGCTTGATGGGCACCAGCTGCGCGAACGGATAGCGCGCGAGGTTGGGGTGCCGCTTGCGGATGTCGAGATGATGGAAGGCAGGTTGTCCGGGTCTGATTTTTCGTTGAACGCCACGCAATCGTCGGAAGATGATGGGCGGGAATGGATCGACATGCTGGAAGATACCGGCGAGCAGGCCGTTGATGCAGTTGAAACCAGCCACGATGCGGCGCATCTGCGCAATTGGTTGGTGAACGCGATGCAGGCTTTGAATGCGCGCGAACGCTACATCGTGGCGGAACGCAAACTGCGTGAAGAGGCGCGGACTTTGGAAAGTCTGGGCGAAGAGCTTGGCCTTTCAAAAGAAAGAGTGCGCCAGTTAGAGGCGGCGGCGTTTGGCAAAATGCGCCGGTCACTGGAACTGCAATCGCGGGAAGTGCATCATTTTCTTGGCTGAGACAAAGAGATTTGGCTGAAGCTTTTGGGGACAGTTGAGTTCTCGGACCATGCCGCCTAAACCTATGCCAGCCCCCAAAAGGCAGGAGCCTAGGTTATGCTGGCCGACAAGCGTATTTTATTGGTTATTGGCGGCGGCATTGCCGCCTATAAATCGTTGGACCTGATCCGTCGGTTGCGCGAGGTGGGAGCGTCTGTGACCCCCGTGATGACCCGCGCTGCGGCAGAATTTGTGACACCGTTATCAGTCGCGGCATTGGCAGGGGAAAAGGTCTATACCGACCTTTTCGATCTGACGGACGAGGCTGAAATGGGTCATATTCAACTAAGCCGGGTGGCTGATCTGATCGTTGTCGCCCCGGCAACAGCCGATCTGATGGCGAAGATGGCGCAGGGGCGCGCGGACGATCTGGCCTCGACCCTTTTGTTGGCGACGGACACCCGGGTATTGATCGCGCCCGCCATGAACGTGCGGATGTGGGGTCATCTGGCGACACAGCGCAATGTGGTGCAACTGCACAGTGACGGTGTAATGTTCGTTGGCCCGAATGAGGGCGAGATGGCCTGCGGCGAGTATGGTGCGGGCAGAATGGCCGAACCGACCGAGATTTTGGCAGCCGTGAAGGCGGCACTAAACAACGGTCCTTTGGTGGGCAAGCATGCAATTGTAACCTCCGGTCCCACCCATGAACCCATTGATCCTGTACGCTATATTGCCAACAGATCATCCGGCGCTCAGGGCACAGCCATTGCAGCAGCGCTGCGCGATCTGGGCGCAAAGGTGACATTTGTCAGCGGTCCGGCGGAGGTTGCGCCACCTGCGGGTGTGGTAGTGGTTCGGGTCGAGACGGCCCAACAGATGTTGGCCGCGGTTGAGGCCGCGTTGCCTGCCGAGGTCGCGGTTTTTGCCGCCGCCGTGGCGGATTGGCGGGTGGCGAATGCGGCAGATAAAAAGATGAAGAAGGATGGTTCTGGCAAAATGCCGTCCTTAAGTTTCGTCGAAAACCCCGACATTCTGGCACAGGTGAGCCAGTTGAAAATCAACCGTCCAAAACTTGTGATAGGTTTTGCCGCCGAGACAGATCACCTGTTGGCCCACGCGACGGCCAAGCGGGCCCGCAAGGGTTGTGATTGGATTGTGGCCAATGATGTTTCAGCCGTTACAGGCATCATGGGCGGGGCAGAAAATGCGGTGACACTGATTTCAGATGCCGGTGTGGATGTTTGGCCAAGGATGGAAAAGACAAGTGTTGCCATACTATTGGCTGCAAAGATTGCAGAGGCACTGGCATGAACGCAGAAAAACGCTTTGCAGAGTTTTGCCAAGACTGCTGGAAAATTCTTGTGCGGCGTTGCTGCCAGCGCGGCGCGGCCGATAACCACTGCACCCTTGGCGGGGATATTTTTTCAACATGAAAGATGTGGTCTTTTGACACCTGTTTTGCGGATTTTGTGGGAAGACTGGGCAGACAGGACCTTGCCCCTTCCCGCCTATGAAACAAGTGGTGCTGCGGGGGCGGATATTCGGGCAAATTTGGTGCCGCAGATGCGCGATGCCGGGTTTTTATTGCACCCGATGCAGCGCGCCATTGTGCCGACCGGATTTCGGGTTGAGATACCTTTGGGGTTTGAAATGCAGATCAGGCCAAGGTCGGGACTGGCGGTTAAGCATGGAATTTCATTGCCAAATACACCGGGCACCATTGATAGCGATTATCGCGGGCCGTTGGGGGTGGCGCTGATCAATCTTGGGACCGAAGCCTATATGATCCGGCACGGCGACCGGATTGCGCAGATGATCGTGGCCCCGGTTGTACAGGCGCGGTTTGAGGTGGTTGAAAGCCTAGGCGAAACAGCACGGGGCGAGGGGGGCTTCGGCTCCACCGGGCGGGAATGATCGCTGTTTTGATCTTGGCTGCGGGGCTTTGGGGTTTGGGCAGCCTGCTGCGTGCGCCGCGTATGTTGCGCGTCGCGATGATAGTGGCGCTATGGATTGGGGTTGTGGCGCTGCATTTGGCGTTGCCCGACGGGAATGCGCTGCGCGAGGTGACGGGTGGTGACGCGCGGATATGGTTGGTTCTGGGCGGCTTTGCTTTGCTGGGCGGCGGATATTTCACCGGATTGCGCTGGTTGAAAAGCCGTGTCGCAAGCACAAAAGTTGTGGTCAGCGGCGGCACATTTCGAGCCGCCGAACTGGACCGATATGCCCGCCATATCATGTTGCGGGAAATTGGCGGGCCGGGGCAGGGCAAGTTGAAAGCGGCAAAGGTTTTGGTGATTGGCGCGGGGGGGTTGGGGTCGCCTGCGCTGCTTTATCTGGCGGCGGCTGGGGTGGGAACCATCGGTCTAATTGATGATGATCAGGTTGAAGGGTCAAACCTTCAGCGTCAGATTATTCATACGGATCAAAGGATTGGGATGGCAAAGGTGCAGTCGGCTGTTACTGCCATGACCGCGCTGAACCCGTTTATAGAGGTGCGGCCTTACCAGCGGCGGCTGACCGAAGATATCGCCGCAGATCTGATCGCGGATTATGATCTGGTGCTGGATGGGTCGGATAATTTTGATACCCGCTATCTGGTGAACCGGGTTTGCGTGACATTGGGTAAGCCGTTGATTTCGGGCGCCATCACGCAATGGGAGGGCCAGCTATCGCTGTTTGATCCAGCCCATGGAAGCCCTTGTTACGAATGTGTTTTCCCAGTGCGGCCTGCGCCGGGGCTGGTGCCGACTTGCGCCGAGGCGGGCGTTGCGGCACCGCTGCCGGGCGTAATTGGGGCGATGATGGCGATGGAAGCTGTCAAGCACATCACCGGCGCGGGACAGACGTTGACAGGGCGTTTGATGATCCATGACGCGTTGTTTGGTGAAACTCGGGTGATTGGGGTCAAGCGGCGGGCGGATTGCGCGGTGTGTGGCGTAAGCCATTGAGTGCGGCGGTTTAATCTGGATGCATCAGGATTTTGGTCGGTATGCTTGGCGTGCTTTATCCGTATGGTATCTGTGCATACGCCCTGTGGGCCCGGCTAATGTTAACCAAGGTTGGCGGGTCCGATCAAAATTTTGACGACATTAGGCGGCGGCTGCGGCACACTGCCAAAAAATCGGTGGTGTTTTTGCCTTTTGGCATCGGAGGACGCCCTTCATGACCACACCCTACGACATTCTGGCATTCTGGTTTCCCGATGGACCGGACCCAGAGCCTGAGGCGCATATGGACCACTGGGTTTAGCGGATGCGGGGCGGGGCGCACCGCGCGGTGATTGATGGCTATTCTGACACAACCTATCGCGCCGTGGCGGGGGATCTGGATCACTGGGCCGCGACGCCGCGAGGGCGGTTGGCCTTGATCATTGTGTTGGACCAGTTTTCACGATCCGTATTCGCGGACACGCCGGGTGCCTATGCCCAAGACCCGAAGGCGTTGGCATTGTGTTTGCAGGGGTTGGAAAACGGGCATTTCGACGCGCTGGAAAATGTTTGGTTCAAGGCGGTTTACAAATTGCCAATGGAGCATTGCGAAGGCCCGGATCATTTGGCCCATCTGGACCACGCAATCGCGATTTCCGAGGCGCTGGCTGCTGATGCGCCGGAACGGTTATGCGACTTGTATGGAATGGCCGATAGCCAACCCAAGAAACACCGCGCGGTCATTGCACAGTTTGGCCGGCATCCGCACAGGAACGCGATTTTGGGACGGGTCTCGACACCGCAGGAAGAAGAGTATCTGGCGGCGGGTGTGTTCCCACATCAGACAGATCTGAAAGAGGTGGTGACGGGAAAGGCGTGAGAGGGTTTTGTGTTTGTGAGGGAGGGGTGGTGCGCAATGAACGCGCACCCTACAGGCGTTGGCATTTCGGGGGCGGACGATGAGCAACAAGATCAAATCAATCGCTGCAGAGTATACTGCGGCGTGGAATTCGGGATCGGCCAAGGCGGTGGCTTCGTTTTACGCAGCTGATGGACGGATCGTGATCAATCGCGGCACGCCGTGGGAAATGCGCAGTGGGGTTGAGGCAATGGCGGCAGGGTTCTTCGCCGATGTGCCCGATTTGGCGTTGACTTGCGATGATGTTCGCGTGGCGGGAAACCATGTGGTGTATTTCTGGGCCTTTACTGGCACCCATTCTGCCACCAAAAACCCGTTGCGCATTGTCGGCTGGGAAGAATGGGATTTCGACGACGACATGAAGGTCAAATCGTCGCGCGGCTGGTTTGATGCGGCGGATTACGCGCGGCAGGTAGCGGGAGAGTAGCAAATTTGGTATGCTAAAATCACGTGTCGAACGTGGTTTTTGAAAGGGGGCATACCATGCAACTTGAAGGGTCTTGCCACTGCAAAGCAGTGACGTTTACGGTCAATTCCCCGCATCCCTACCCGTTTAACCTTTGCTATTGCGAGGTGTGTCGCAAGACAGCCGGGGCTGGGGGGTTTGCCATCAATCTGGGTGCAGAGTTCGACAGTCTGGATGTAAAGGGTGCAGAGCACGTCAGGGTTTACAGGGCCTGGATTGCGGATGCTGAAACCAGCGAGGCGGCCGAAAGTCTGGCGGAGCGCAGTTTTTGCGGCATATGTGGATCGGCGCTGTGGGTGTGGGATCCGCGTTGGCCGGACTTGTTGCACCCACATGCATCGGCGATTGATACCGCCCTGCCAATTCCACCGGAACGGGTGCATCTGATGTTGGGCAGCAAGGCCGCTTGGGTGGTGCCGCACGTGGCCGAGGCGGACGGCACGTTTGACCTTTATCCAGACGAAGGCATTGCTGCGTGGCATGACAGGTTGGGCTTGGCGGGCTGAATCCGCGAGCACTGGGCTGGGGCGAAAGGCGAGCAGTTAGCGCTCGGAAGTGCCTATTTTTATGTTATAGTCCTGCAGCAGCCTCTGTCCGGGCTGTGTTTGCCGATATTGACGGCATGGATCGGCTGCGTTCAGGCGCTTTGACATTACGGGCAGTGGCGGATTGAACGGGCCCCAATGGGGGGACTTTGTGAATGGCGTTTTATTTGTATCAGATGTCTTACACGACAGACGCGGTCAAGGCGATGGTTGCCAAACCAAGTGACCGCGAGGCCGCGGCAACCAGTTTGATCGAGGCGTTGGGCGGCAAGCTGCACCATATGTTTTTCGCCTTTGGCGGCCATGATGTGATCTGTTTGATCGAGGGCCCCGATGACACGTTTATGGCAGCAGGGGCGATGGCGGTTGCAGCTTCGGGGACGGCGTCATCGTCTTCCACCATCAAGCTGATGACCGCGAAAGACGCGATGAAAGCGATGAAAATGGCCGGTAAAGCCACGGGTGCCTATAAGCCGCCCATGGGGTAAGCTGGCTGCCGAAGGATGAACCGCATCCGGCATGCATTTGTGACGGGTGCGGTTTGCGGGCGTGCTTGCATCCTGCCCAAAGGATCGGGCATAGTTGCGCATCAAATTCGTGACAGGGAGTTCACACCAATGAAACTGACCGCCGCCCTTGCCGGGCTTGCCATGATGTTGCCCGCCGCCGCGTTTGCCCAAGCTTTGCCTGATCTGGCAGGTAAGGAAATTGTGGTGGTGACGGAAAATGCGTATCCGCCATTGCAGTTTCTGGATGCATCGGGTGCTGCGATTGGATGGGAATATGACGCGATGGCGGAAATTGCCAAGCGGCTGAACGTGGTTGTGAAATATGAAAACGTATCTTGGGATGCGATGATCCCGGCGGTATCAGAAGGCCAGTTTGACCTGGGGATGACCGGGATCACCATTCGCGATGACCGCAAAGAATTGGTGGATTTTTCCGACCCCTATATGCGGTCTGAAATGGTGATGCTGGTGCGCGGCGATGAGACGCGATTTGCCGATGCGAAGGCGTTTGGTGCCGTGCCGGAATTGCTGATTGCAGCGCAGCCCGGCACGACGCCGTTCTATACCGCCGTTTACGAAATTCTGGATGGCGACGAGGCCAACCCAAGGATCAAGCTGTTTGAGACATTTGGCGCGACGGTAGAGGCGCTGAAGGCGGGTGATGTTGATCTGGTGCTGACCGACGGGACCGCGGGGGCCGGGTATGTCGAGGCATCAGCCGGCGGCTTGAAGATTGTCGGCGACAAGCTGGGGGTCGAGGATTTCGGGTTTATCTTTCCGAAAGGATCAGATCTGGTTGCCCCGATGAATGCGGCCATCGCCTCGATGCAGGCGGATGGCACGATAGAGGCGCTGAACAAGACCTGGTTCCTTGATTACAAGCTGGGTCAGTAAACCCTGAAAGCTGGCCCTGAGGGAAACCTTGGGGCCTTTTGCTATGATGCCCCCCACGCACCAAAAAGAAGATTTCCCCTACTGGCTGCTGATCGTGGCGGCGGTGGGGTTGTATCTGTTTTACCGGGTTATCGCGGATGATCTTTATGCGCAGGTTTTGGCGACGTTGGGACGCGGCATCTGGACGACGATCTATGTAACGATCGTGGCCTATACGCTGGCAAGCCTGATGGGGCTGGGGTTGGCGTTGGCGGCGCTGTCGCGGTTCATCGTTTTGCGGCAGGCGGCGCGGCTGTATGTCGAGGTGGTGCGCGGCATTCCGATCATCGTGCTGCTTTTGTATGTGGCGTTTGTTTTGGCGCCGGGTTTGGTGGTGTTCTGGAATTGGGCGACCGGGTTTCTTGGGTGGGAGCCGTGGAAAACGCGGGACTTTCCGTTGCTGTGGCGGGCGGTGATTGCGCTGACGATTGCCTATTCGTCGTTTCTGGCGGAAATTTTTCGTGCCGGACTGCAAGCCGTTGACAAGGGGCAGGTGGAGGCTGCGCAGACGCTTGGCCTGAACAGTTGGCAGCGGTTCCGGCATGTGGTGTTTCCGCAGGCATTTCGGATGATCTTGCCACCGTTTGGCAATGATTTCGTGGCGATGGTGAAGGATTCGTCGCTGGTGTCGGTGCTGGGGGTGGCGGATATTACGCAGCTGGGGAAAGTGACGGCGGCGGGGAATTTCCGGTATTTCGAGACCTATAATGTGGTGGCTTTGATTTATCTGACGATGACGATTTCGCTAAGCCTCGTTTTGCGGCGGATTGAGGCGCGGATGCGGGATAAGGGCAAGCGGTAACACGTGTGTTATGGATTTTATCTAATTGATATATATGAGTTTTACTATTGGAGGTAAGACGGAATTAACCCTGTTACCGCGCAGGTCGGTTGGACGGGCAAGATGAGTATTTTTGCGAAAAGGAAGCCGGGGCTGGACCTTGCGAGGGGTGCGGCCTAGCTATGTTTGCAAAGGGAGATTTGGCATGACCAATGCATTGCTGGGCCTATGGAGCGGAGACTTTGGGCTGCCACCGTTTGCCGCGATCACTGATGCGGATTTTGCGCCGGCGTTTGAGGCGGGGCTGGCAGAGGCCCGCGCCAATATTGCGGCGATTGCGGGCAATGCCGAAGCGCCGAATTTTGCCAATACGATTGAGGCACTGGAACTGGCGGAGGGGCTTTTGGACCGCGTGGGGGGTGTATTTTACAACCTTGCGGGGGCGGATAGCACGGAGGCACGTGAGGATTTGCAGCGCGATCTTGCCCCGAAGATGAGTGCGTTTGGGTCTGAGGTGACAAACAACCGGGCACTGTTTGCGCGGATTGAAGCGCTGTGGGCGGGGCGGGACGATCTGGCGCTGACGGCGGAGCAGGCGCGCGTCTTGCAGCTGTATCGGCAGATGTTCGTGCGGTCTGGCGCGTTGTTGCAAGGGGAGGCATCGGCGCGGTTGACGGCGGTGAAATCACGCCTCGCGGTGTTGGGGACGGCGTTCAGCCAAAACCTGCTGGCGGAAGAGCGCGAGTGGTTCATGGAGTTGGGGGAGGGTGATCTGGAGGGGTTGCCGGAGTTTGTGGTGGCGAGCGCCAAGGCGGCGGGGGCGGAAAAGGGGTTCGGCCCGATTGTAACGTTAAGTCGGTCTTTGATTGTGCCGTTCTTGCAGTTTTCACCTAAGCGCAAGTTGCGGCAAAAGGCATATGAGGCTTGGGTGGCGCGGGGGGCCAATGGCAATGCGGCGGACAATCGCGGCATTGCGACGGAGACGTTGGCGTTGCGGGAAGAACGCGCAAAACTGCTGGGCTATGCATCTTTTGCCGATTTCAAGCTGGAGCCTGAGATGGCGAAAACGCCTGCCGCCGTGCGCGATTTGCTGATGCGGGTATGGGAGCCTGCCAAGCGGAAAGCCAATGAGGATGCTGCGGTGCTGGAAGCGATGATGCACCGGGACGGGGTGAACGGTGATCTGGAGCCGTGGGATTGGCGGTTCTATTCCGAGCGGCGCAGGTTGGCCGAGCATGATCTGGATGAGGCGGTGTTGAAGCCTTATCTCAGTTTGGACGCGATGGTGGGCGCGCAGTTCGACTGTGCGAACCGCTTGTTCAGGTTGGAATTTCAGGAGTTGCCTACGCCGCTTTATCATCCGGATGCGCGGGCCTGGGAGGTGACGCGGGCGGGCGAACATATCGCCGTGTTTATTGGCGATTACTTTGCGCGCGGATCAAAACGGTCGGGGGCATGGTGTTCAGCGATGCGGTCACAGCGAAAGTTGGGCGGCGAGGTGCGGCCTATCGTGGTGAATGTGTGCAATTTTGCCAAGGGAAGCCCAAGCCTGCTGTCTTATGATGATGCGCGGACGTTGTTTCATGAATTTGGCCATGCGCTGCATCAGATGCTGTCGGATGTGACTTATGGCTTTGTGTCGGGCACAAGCGTGACGCGGGATTTTGTCGAACTGCCGTCGCAGCTGTATGAACACTGGCTGGACGTGCCCGAAGTGTTGGAAAAACACGCGCGGCATTATGAGACGGGCGCGCCGATGCCAGCCGATATGTTGGCGCGGTTGCTGGCGGCGGGAACCTATGATCAGGGGTTTGCGACGGTGGAATTTGTGTCATCGGCGCTGGTGGATCTGGCGTTTCATGAAGGGGCGGCTCCGGTTGACCCGATGGCCAAGCAGGCGGGGGTTCTGGCGGGGTTGGGGATGCCGAACGCGATACGGATGCGCCATGCGACGCCGCAGTTTGCGCATGTGTTTTCCGGCGATGGGTATTCATCGGGCTATTATTCCTACATGTGGTCGGAGGTGATGGACGCCGACGCTTTTGCCGCATTCGAGGAGGCGGGCGGGGCGTTTGACCCTGAGGTGGCGGCCAAGTTGGAGCGGTTTATTCTGTCGGCGGGCGGATCGCAGGATGCCGAGGCGCTGTATCTGCAGTTTCGCGGGAAAATGCCGGGGGTGGAGGCGATGCTGCGCGGGCGCGGGTTGTTGGAGGCGGTTTGAGGGGCGCTGCCCCTCGCGCGTGCCGCGCTCACCCCGGGATATTTGTGAACAGATGAAATTGGTTAGGATTGGCGGAGTGTGCTTGGAGCCGTTCCAAACTGGCGTTGAAACGCGCGGGACAGGGTGGAGGCGGAGCTGAAACCCGTGCGCAAGGCGATATCGGCGAGTGGGTGGCGGGTGTCGGTGATCAGGCGGCGGGCGGCGCTTAGGCGCAGTTGCAGGGCGTAGGCACCGGGAGTTTGGTTCAGGTTTTGGCGGAACAGGGTTTCTAAGCGGCGGGTTGAGAGGTTCAGCGCAGCGGCGATTTTTGCTGCGGGTTCGGGGGCATCCAAGGCTGCCTCCATCCGGGCGACGGCGGCGGCGACGCGGGGATCAAGGCGCGGGTCGGATGGGGGGGTGATTTGGGGGGCGGACCCATCTTGGGCGGTGGTGATGAAGCTGGCTGCGACTTGCAGCGCCGTGGCTGGGCCGTGGCGGGTGCGGATCAGATGGAGCATCAGATCGGCGGCTGGGGCAGCACCGCCTGCGGTGAAGCGTTTGCGATCAATGACATAGCGGGTGGATTGCACGTCGATCTGGGGGTGGGCGGCGGCGAAATCCTCCAGGTCTTCCCAATGGACGGTGGCTTTGTGACCGTTCAGCAGGCCCGCGCGGGCCAGCACCCAGCCGCCCGCATCTATGCCGCCGATGGCCTTGAACCTTGGGGCCATCCGGAAGAGGTCGCGGATCAGGGAGGCGGTTGCCACCTCGGACTGGCGGTAGCCTGCGATGACGATCAGCGCATCGGCTTTTGCGGTATTCAGCGGGCCGGAGGACGGGAGTTCTATATCGCAGGTGAGGGGGATGGGATTGCCGTCTGGCGAGACGACGCGCCAGCGGTAGGCATCATGGCCGAGGTGGCGGTTGGCGGAACGCAGGGGATCGAGGGTGCTGGCGACCTCGAGGATGCTGGCTTGGGGCAGCACGAGGAGGGCGATGGTGAGCGGGTCGGGCGAGGGGGCGAAGATTGATGCGGTTTGTGCCATGTATTGTTCGTAATATGCGATGCATGGGCTGGCAAGGGCGTTAGGGTGGATTGGAATATCGGGAGGATGCGATGCCATTAGCAATGAACCGTGAGGTGTTTATCACCTGTGCTGTGACCGGATCGGGCGGCACGCAAGACCGCAGCCCGCATGTGCCGCGTTCGCCTGCGCAGATTGCGGAGTCGGCGATTGCGGCGGCGAAGGCAGGGGCGGCAGTGGTGCATTGCCATGTGCGCGACCCGGCGACGGGGAAGCCTTCGCGCGATCTGGCGTTGTATAGGGAAGTGACGGAACGGATCAGGGATAGCGCCACGGATGTGGTGTTGAACCTGACGGCGGGGATGGGCGGCGATCTGCTGTTTGATGGGACGGAGCGCATGGTGGCAGGCGCGCGGTCTGACATGGCGGGTGCTGCCGAACGGGTGGCGCATGTGCTGGAGTGCAGACCGGAAATTTGCACGCTGGACTGCGGCACGATGAATTTCAACGAGGCCGATTATGTGATGGTGAACACGCCCGGTATGCTGCGCGATATGGGCGCGCGGATGCGGGATTCTGGCGTGCGGATTGAGATTGAGGCGTTTGACACCGGGCATTTGTGGTTTGCCAAGGAGCTGGTGCGCGAGGGCGTTATTCCGGCGCCGGTGTTGGTGCAGCTGTGCATGGGTGTGCCGTGGGGTGCGCCGGACGATCTGAACACCTTTATGGCGATGGTGAACAACGTGCCACATGATTGGCATTGGTCGGCGTTTTCTATCGGGCGCAATCAGATGCCCTATGTGGCGGCATCGGTGATTGCCGGGGGCAATGTGCGGGTCGGGTTGGAGGATAACCTGTGGCTGGATAAAGGGGTTCTGGCGACGAATGCGCAACTGGTGGAGCGGGCGGTTGGGATTATTACGGCGCTGGGCGCGCGGGTGATTACGCCTGCCGAGGTGCGCGCGAAGCTGGGGTTGGTGAAGCGGGGGATGGTGGGCCGGTAGGCGTAGGCTGCCCCCCCACCCTGACCCTCCCCCACAAAGGGGGGAGGGAAGCGTCTTTGTGGTTTAGGGCGGTCATGTAGAAGAAAAGGGCGACCCCCTCCCCCGTAGTGGGGAGGGATGGGGTGGGGGGATAGACCCCGAATTATCATAGGGACGGAACATGGCACGCAAGGCGGCTATTATTGGCGGTGGGGTTATCGGCGGCGGC
Organism: Pseudorhodobacter sp.; assembly: GCA_031413495.1. GTDB lineage: Bacteria > Pseudomonadota > Alphaproteobacteria > Rhodobacterales > Rhodobacteraceae > JACMNW01. Next base: position 71,012 of record JANOFE010000030.1, read on the forward strand.
TGGACTGCGCGGTTTTTGCTGAATGGGTGGGATGTCAGCGTTTATGATCCGGGGCCAGCGGCGGAGCGGAATGTCGCGGTTATGCTGGCCAATGCGAGGCTGGCGGTGCCTGCGCTGACCGATGTGCCGATGCCGCCTGAGGGGCGTTTGTCTTTTGCGGGGACGATGGCCGAGGCGCTGGAAGGTGCTGAATATGTGCAGGAAAACGTGTCGGAGCGGCTGGAGTTGAAGCATGCCGTCTATGCCCAAATGCAGCAATCGAACCCGGATATTCTGATCGGGTCTTCGACAAGCGGCTTCAAGGCGGTGGATTTGCAAAAAGGAGCTGTGGCACCGCAGAATATCATCGTGGCGCACCCGTTCACTCCGGTTTACCTTTTGCCGCTGTGCGAGATTTCGGCATCGGCTGCGAATACGCCGGAGGTGATTGCGCGCACCGTTGAAATTGCCCGCGATATCGGCATGTTCCCCCTCGTGATGCGCAAGGAAATCGACGCTTTCATCGGCAGCCGCTTCCTTGAGGCGGTCTGGCGCGAGGCGCTGTGGATGCTGAAGGACGGTATTGCCACGACTGAGGAAATTGACGACGCGATCCGCATGAGCTTTGGCTTGCGCTGGGCGCAGATGGGGTTGTTTGAGAATTACCGCATTGCAGGCGGCGAGGCCGGGATGCGGCATTTCATGGCGCAGTTTGGGCCGTGCCTGCAATGGCCTTGGACCAAGCTGACCGACGTGCCGGAATTTAACGACGAACTGGTCGATCTGGTGGCGGGGCAGTCGGATGCGCAATCGGGGCATATGCCGATCCGTGATCTGGAACGGTTACGCGACCAGAACCTTGTGGGCATTTTGCGGTCATTGAAAGACCGAAATGTCGGCGCGGGTAAGGTTCTGCGCGAGCATGATGAGCGGCGTCGCGCGGCGTTTCATGATGAGCGGCGCGGCGCGGATGGCGCGCCCTTGGTGATGGCGCGGATGCAGGTGTTGCCTGCATGGATCGACTATAACGGCCATATGACCGAAAGCCGCTATCTGTTTGCATCGTCGGAAACGGTGGATGCGTTTTTGCGGCTGATCGGCGCGGATCTGGACTATGTGAAAACCGGGTTCAGCTATTACACGGCGGAAACCCATATCATGCATCTGGGCGAGGCGAAGGTTGGCGATGCGCTGGCGGGCAGCGTTCAGGTGCTGGCGGCGGATGACAAACGCCTGCGGGTGTTTGTGCGGATCATGAAGGGGGATGCTTTGGTTGCGACGCTGGAGCAGATGTTGCTGCATGTGGATATGGCGGCGGGTAAAACCTGTGCCGCACCGGATGCGATTCTGGCGCGGCTTTTGCCGATTGCCGAGGCGCATGCGGGGCTGGCCATGCCGGAAGTGGCCGGGCGGTATATCGGCAAGCCGAGGGGATAAGTCATGGATTTTGGTCTGTCCGAAGAACAGCAGATGATCGTGGATACTACGCGGGCGTTTGTGGAGCGCGAGCTTTATCCGCATGAGGCGGAGGTGGAACGCACCGGGCATTTGCGGCCTGAACTGACTGCCGAGATTAAGGCAAAGGCGATAGAGGCCGGGCTTTATGCGGCGAACATGCCTGCCGATGTGGGGGGCGCTGGCCTTGATACCCAGACATGGCTTTTGTATGAAAAGGAACTTGGGCGGGCGAATTATGCGCTGCACTGGACCTGCGTGGCACGGCCGTCGAATATTTTGCTGGCTGGCACGGCGCTTCAGCGCGAGAAGTATTTGTTCCCCTGCATTCGCGGTGAGAAATCCGATTGTCTGGCGATGACGGAACCCGGCGCGGGGTCTGATCTGCGCGGCATGAAGGCGTCGGCGCGGCAGGACGGCGGTGATTGGGTGCTGAACGGCACCAAGCATTTCATCAGCCATGCGGATATCGCAGACTTTGCGATTGTGTTCATGGCCAGCGGTGAGGAAGCCACGCCGAGGGGTGTGAAAAAGCGGATCACGGCGTTCTTTGTGGACAAAGGCACGCCGGGGTTCACGGTGCGGGATGGGTACCGGAACGTGTCGCACCGCGGCTATACCAATGCGGTGTTGGAGTTTAACGACTGCCGCCTGCCTGCGGAGGCGATTTTAGGCGAAGTGCATAAGGGCTTTGAGGTGGCCAATGCCTGGCTGGGGGCAACCCGGTTGCAAGTGGCCGCAACCTGTCTGGGCCGGGCCGAACGGGCGCTGGGGCTGGCGGTGGCTTACGCGGCGGAGCGGGAGCAGTTCGGGCAAAAGATCGGCAAGTTTCAAGGCGTGTCCTTCAAGCTGGCCGATATGGCGATGGAGCTGAAGGCGGCGGAGTTGCTGGTGCGGGAAGCCGCGTGGAAGTTTGATCAAGGCACAGTCACCGAGGCCGATATGGCGATGGCGAAGTTGAAGGCAAGCGAAGTGCTGGCCTTTGTGGCGGACGAAGCCATTCAAATACACGGTGGCATGGGGTTGATGGACGATCTGCCGCTGGAACGCATCTGGCGCGATGCGCGGGTGGAACGGATCTGGGAAGGCACGAGTGAGATTCAGCGGCATATCATCAGTCGCGAATTGCTGCGGGCGGTGGGGGGATAAGAACTTTTGATGCCTCCGGCGGGGATATTTAGGAACAGATGAAACGAAATGTTAACCTATCTGCGCAATTTTAAGATCACGGTACAGGCGGGGACGCCGATGACCGTAACAGGTGAAGCGTTCCTGCTCTCGGTTACGGGGGCAGGACGTCGCCTTTTGCTTTTCATCTGTTTGAAAATATCCTCGGGGGTCCGGGGGTGGAAAACCCTCGGCGGGTTCAGCAAGCAAGTGTGTTTTTCATGAGGAACTTGTCTCGGCTTCTACGGCCCCGTTCGATCGCCGTTCTCGGTTCTGTCTGGGCGGAAAACGTTATTGCGCAATGCGCCAAGATGGGGTTTGGCGGGCCGGTTTGGCCTGTGCATCCGACCAAGGCCTCGATTGGCGGGTTGAAAGCCTATGCCACGTTGGCCGATCTTCCGAGCGTGCCGGATGCCACCTTTATCGGGGTCAATCGTCATGTGACCGTTGATGTGGTGGCAGAACTGGCCGCGATGGGGGCGGGTGGGGCTGTGTGTTTTGCCTCTGGCTGGACAGAAGCTGGCGAGCCGGAGTTGCAGGCGGGCCTGATCGCGGCGGCGGGGGATATGCCGATTTTGGGGCCGAATTGCTATGGGGTAATCAATTACCTCGACGGTGCCTTGTTGTGGCCGGATCAGCATGGTGGGGTGCGGGTGGAGCGTGGCGTGGCGTTGCTATCGCAATCATCAAACATCGTGATCAACATGACCATGCAGGCGCGGGGGTTGCCTGTGGCATATGTCGCATGTCTGGGCAATGCCGCCGTGGTGGGCTTGGCGGAATTGGCGGGCGCATTGCTGGATGATCCGCGAGTGACTGCGATTGGCATGTACATCGAAGGCATTGATGACGCGGGCGGCTTTGCGGCACTGGCGCAGGCCGCGCGGGCGGCGGGCAAGGGCATGGTGGTGATCAAGTCCGGCAAGACCGAGTTATCGCAGGTGGCGGCGGCGTCGCATACGGCGTCTTTAGCAGGGGGCGGGGCGGCGTCTTCGGCGTTTTTGCGGCAGGTGGGCGTGGCGGAGGTGAACACGCCGTCGGAACTGCTGGAGGTTTTGAAGATATTCCACACGCACGGGCCGCAGGTTGGGCCTCGGCTTTGTTCGGTGTCGTGTTCGGGTGGTGAGGCGGGGGTGGTGGCGGATTTAGCCGGGCCTTTGGGGATTGGGTTTGATGCGCCGTCGGATGCGGCACGGGCGCGGTTGGGTGAGATTTTGGGGCCGATTGTGACGGTTGCCAATCCGCTGGATTATCACACGTTCATTTGGGGGGATGGGCCGCGCACGACGGATGTTTTTAGCACAATGTTGGCGGGCTATGACGCGGGGATTTTCGTGATTGATCCGCCACGCCCTGACAGGTGCGATCCGTCGTCCTTTGGCCCGGCGTTGGAGGCGATTGTGGCGGCGGGCAAAGCAACGGGCAAGCCCGCGTTTCCGGTGTCTTTGTTGCCGGAGAATTTCGATGAAGCGCTGGCCGTGGCCATGATGGCGCGGGGGGTGGTGCCGCTGATGGGGTTGGAGACAGCGCTGTGTGCCGTGCGCGCGGCGCAGACCGTGGCGGGGCTTGCGGGGTGGCGGCCGCTGTCGGTTCGAGGCGCGGGCGAGGTTGGGATGCTGTCGGAGGCGGCGGCCAAGGTGCTGTTGATGAATGCCGGTGTTGCGGTGCCCAAAGGCGTGTCGGCGGCGGTTCTGTCCGATCTGGATGTGGCGGGGTTAACCCCGCCCTACGTGCTGAAGGGTTTGGGGTTTGCGCATAAGACGGAGGCCGGGGCAGTAAGGTTGGGGTTGGCGTCTCTGGCGGGGCAGGCGGAAATGCCGGGGGCCACGGGCTATCTGGTTGAAGAAATGGTCACCGGGGCGGTGGCTGAGGTGTTGGTGGGCGTGCGGCGGGGCCCGGTTTACGGGGTGTCATTGACGCTGGGGATGGGCGGGGTTACGGCGGAATTGCTGGCCGATACGGTGACGTTGATCCTGCCAGTGACGGGTGATGAGGTGCGAGCTGCGTTGCGGCGGTTGCGGTTGTGGCCGTTGCTCGATGGCTATCGCGGACGGCCGAAGGCGGATGTCGGGGCGTTGGTGGAAATGGTGCTGCGTCTGACCGCATTGATGGCGGGCGACCCAAGCTTGGAAGAGATTGAGATCAACCCGGTCCTTTTGCGCGAACAGGGTGCAGTTGCGGTGGATGCACTGATCAGAAAGGTTTTGCCATGATGCAGATGTTGACAGACGGCCCGATCAAGACCCGGCGCGAAGGCGCGATTTTGGAGGTCACGCTGGATAGGCCCAAGGCCAATGCGATTGATCTGGTGACAAGCCGGATCATGGGGCTGACATTCCGGGCGTTTCGTGATGATGACACATTGCGCGTTTGTATTCTGCGCGCGGCGGGCGAGAAATTCTTTTGCCCCGGCTGGGATTTGAAGGCAGCAGCGGGCGGCGATGCGGTGGACGGCGATTACGGCGTCGGTGGCTTTGGCGGCTTGCAGGAACTGCCGAACCTGAACAAGCCGGTGATTGCGGCGGTAAACGGGATTTGCTGTGGTGGTGGGTTGGAACTGGCGCTTTCTGCCGATCTGATCCTGTGTTCGGATAACGCGACGTTTGCCTTGCCGGAAATCCGGTCTGGCACAGTGGCGGATGCGGCGTCGATCAAGCTGCCAAAGCGGATACCTTATCATGTGGCGATGGACCTGCTGTTGACCGGGCGTTGGTTCGACGCAGGTGAGGCGCATCGTTGGGGGATCGTGAAGGAAATTTGTGCACCGGGGGAATTGCTTGCCAAGGCCTGGGATCTGGCAAGGGTGTTGGAATCCGGCCCGCCATTGGTTTACGCGGCCATCAAGGAAGTTGTACGCGAGGCGGAGAATATGCGCTTTCAGGATGCGCTGGCGCGGATCACCAAGCGGTTGTTGCCGACGGTGGACAAGCTGTATTCTAGTGACGATCAACTGGAAGGCGCGCGCGCGTTTGCGGAAAAGCGGGAGCCGGTTTGGAAGGGGCGGTGAGATATAATGAGTCCTGTCGCCGGGCTGGTTCTTGCTGCGCTTGCGATATTTCTGCTTTGGCAGGTCAGCAAAGCCATGGGTCGAAAGCCAGCGCGTTCCAGCGATTTCTCTAGGTACCTGACGCTGGAAGATCGCCATAAGCATGGTGCGATAGATTCGGAAATTAAGGACTGGAACCTGCCTTGGCGTACAAGTGCCTTTCGGCGAGAGACTCCGCCCCGTCCAGAGATGTTGCGTGCGTGTTATCTAAACAATCTGGTCAAGCATCTTGGTGCCAAAGCGGCCGCCGATCTGGAGCTTGGACTGCTTGATCAAGTTTATCTTTTATATCTTGCCACCGGGCGCGACACTAATTTGGCTGCGGTTGCGATGTTGCGATGTTGCGACTTGAGCCGGACATGCGGAACCGCGCGGGCCAACTGGGCGCAAGAATGGCCAAGGCAAAGCAGGTCTGGGACAAATGGCAAGCGATGCAAGAGGCGTATGCGCGGCACCGAACGCCTGATCCGTTTGAGGTGCCAAATGGTGATCTACTTGCGCAATTGCAGGCCGTCGATCCGGACCCCGACCTTTGGCATGAAATACTGCTGGATATTGATTTCGACAATCCCGCGCATTTGCAGGTGGTTGATTGGATCGTGTCGCAGCCGGAATGTGACAAGGCGACAATCAGAAGCCTTGGGATGACACTTAATATTTTTGAATATCTGGATGCTGAAGAAAAACCCCACAGCCCAGACATAGGCAGGCTAGTGCGCAAGATGATGCAGCGTTGGACCAGTGGTGCATATAAGGACGACGCACTTGCTGAGGCGATTTCAGAGCAGAACCCCAAAGATCATGAGCCTACCTACTGCAGAACCGAGGCGGAAATTGTTGCGCGTGGCGGGGTGCTGGCATGGCCGTTCCCAATAGACTTCTTTCGGCGTAGTGTCGGGCGGTTGCCGCAAAGCCGTTTTACATTGTCGCGCAACATGATGTTGGTTGCGTCGAAAACTAGGTCGGTCCGAAAACCCCCGGCACCGGGCTGGGACAGTTTCGACGCGGCGATAATGCCTTGACCAGTTTGGGGTGGATGTCTGACCGTTAGTGGTGTGTTTGCGACATTTTCTGTCGTCGTGCGAATGGCTTCGTCCGTAAGGCCCGAATAAGTTGCCTTGGGGGTCGGATGGTATGGAAGAGACGGATTATATCATTGTTGGGGCCGGATCGGCGGGTTGCGTGCTGGCCGAGCGTTTGACCAAATCAGGCAAAAACCGGGTTGCGGTGATAGAGGCGGGTGGGTCGGAGCATCGGTTTTATGTGCATTTGCCGCTGGGTTACGGCAAGTTGTTCTACGACCCTGCCGTGAACTGGCTTTACAAAACCGAACCTGATGCGGGGTTGGCGGGGAACCGGGATCATTGGCCGCGCGGCAAGATTTTGGGCGGATCATCCTCGATCAACGCGATGGTTTACACGCGCGGGCACGCGCAGGATTACGACGATTGGGCAGCGGCGGGCAATCCGGGGTGGGGATGGGCGGACGTGCTGCGCGCTTACCGCGAGATTGAGGATACCGAGGCGGGCGGCGATGCGTGGCGTGGGGCAGGCGGGCCGTTGTTTGTGTCGGCGAACCGGACAGGCTTGCATCCATTGGTGCAGAATTATGTTGGGGCCTGCGCCGAGGCGGGGCTGCCGTTTAACGCCGATTTCAATGGCGAGCGGCAAGAAGGCGCTGGCCCGTATCAGATGACCATCAAAGGCGCGCGGCGCAATTCGGCGGCGCGGGCGTTTTTGCGGCCTGCGATGAAGCGTTCGAATTTGCGGGTGATTACCCATGCGCAGGTGACGCGGGTGGTGATCGAAGGCGGCCGTGCGGTGGGGGTGGAGTATCTGCGGGGCGGCGAGCGGTTGATTTTGCGGGCCAATGCCGAGGTGATTTTGGCGGGCGGGGCGATCAACTCGCCGCAGCTATTGCAACTGTCGGGCATTGGTCCGGGGGCGTTGTTGCAGGGGTTGGGGATTGGGGTTGTGGCGGATAACCCGAATGTGGGTGATCACCTGACCGATCATCAGGGGGTGAACTATACCTACCGGATGACGGTGCCGACTTATAATGATCAGCTGCGCCCTTGGTGGGGCAAGTTGCGGGCAGGGTTGCAATATGTGTTGGGTGGCGGGGGGCCGCTGGCCAAGTCCATCAACCACGGTGGCGGGTTCTTTCGCACCTCGGCGGATTTGGACCGACCCAATATGCAGTTGTATATGCAGGCGTTTTCCACGCTTTTGCCGAGGAACGGTGAGCGGCCCGTGCTGACGCCGGACCCGTTTTCAGGGTTATCTTTGGGGCTATCGAATTGCAGACCGACAAGCAGGGGCCATATTCGGATATCGACCGCCGATCCGTTGGCGCATCCGAAGATTGTCGCGAATGCGTTTTCAACTGATCACGATGTGGCGGAAATGCTTGCGGCGGTGAAGTTTCTGCGCAAGATCGCCAGCCAGCCCGCAATGGCGCGGGTGATTGCCGAGGAATTGCGGCCGGGGCCGGAGTGTGACAGCGATGAGGCGTTGATTGCTGATTTTCGCGCGCGGGCGGGAACGGTTTATCACCCTAGCTGCACAGCGCGGATGGGGCCGGATGCTGCGACGTCTGTTGTCGATCCGCATTTGCGGGTGCACGGGGTGGGGGGGCTGCGCGTGATAGATGCGTCGGCCTTTCCCAATCTGATTGCGGGGAATACCAATGCTCCTGCCATTATGGTGGGGTGGAAGGGCGCTGAATTGGTTTTGCGCGACGCATAGTAAACAAGGCGACGCGTTCGCCATTGCGTCATAATAATACCTGATTTGGCATCATTGGGCGGGCTCGAGAGGTCTCTGGAGTTCTAGGAATGGCTAAGTTCATCGCGCTGATTGGCGTTATCTTGCTAGGCGCCGCTTTTGTGTTGGGTGTGACCTCTACCGATGGGTGGAAAGGCATAAGGGCGATGTGGTTGGTTGCCAGCGGCCAATGTGCGCCAACGCTTGTGCCTGATCCCGTTTTCATGCCGCGCGATGGTGGTTGCAAGCCTGTTGCAAGCCTGAAGCCTGCGCCAAAAGTGAAGACCAATCCGGACCTCCCCTATGCGGCGATCTTGGCGCTGACCATGGCCAACCCGCTTGCCTTGGGTGACGGGCGTGTGGTGCGTATGCAGTGGAAATTCATGCTGGAAGACCTGTTGGAGGACGCCGAAGCGGTTCCCCAAGATGAGAAAGCGCGCAAGGATTTAGTTGATCGTCTAATCATAAAACTGGGCAGAGATAGCTGCGCGATGCTGCCGGCGTCTTTTGCGCAAGATTGCCGACATAGGCGAACCGGACACGACATCGGGGCGGACGGCCTTACGACGCCGATCCTTGTCGAATTTGAAGTGACTTATTCGCCCACCATCGCAGTTGGCAATTTCCCCAAAGGCAACGCGTCGTTGAGCGTATTCAGCGAGTGGATCGACCTTCCTGATCCTCAAGCCAGCACTTTGGCCGCAAGGGTGGAAACGGCATCGCTTGCCGCACAAGATGCCTGTGCTGCAAAGCAAAATAGTTTCGGGAATTGTATGATTTCGTTGTTGATCGTCGGGCATGACGCGCCGCCGAAAGCCCAGTTGGTCTGGCTTGCCGCAGATGTGGGGTCTTGATCCACACCTGCAAGGTATTCGCGAAAGCGGTTTTGCCCCAAAGACAGGGAATGCGGGGTAAGTATTATTCGCCTCTGGGATACCGCTTGGCGTCCTCCAGCGTGTTCAGATCCATGTGGTTGCGCATGTAACGCTCTGACGCGGCGCGCAGGGGTTGGTGATCCCATGGGTAATAGGCGCCATTGCGCAGGGCGCTGTAAACCACCCAGCGCCGGGCTTGCGACTGGCGCACGTCTTGGTCGTATTGGGGCAGGTTCCAGCGGTGAAGCGCGTCCGACTGCAGGCGGGCAAGTGTTTTGGCATGCATCGGGTGTTGGGCAAGGTTTGTCGTCTCTTCGGGGTCACCTTCGAGGTTGTAAAGCTGGTCGGGGTCGGCGGGGCAGTGGATGTATTTCCACGGACCATCGCGCAGCGCTATCATGGGGGTGATGGTGCCTTCGGCGGCGTATTCCATGGCGACGGGTTCGGTGCGGGGGGTGCCGCGTGCAAGGGGGACGAGGCTTTGGCCGTCTGTCCACGGCATCACATCGGCCATGGAGATACCTGCCAAGTCGCACAGGGTTGGGGTGACGTCGATCGTGCTGACGGGGGTGGTGATGGTTTGCGGGGTAAGGCCCGGCGCGCAGATCATCAGGGGGACGCGGGCGGAGCCTTCGAAGAAGTTCATTTTGAACCATAATCCGCGACGGCCCAGCATTTCGCCGTGGTCGGAGACGAAGATGATGATGGCCTCTTGTCTTGTGGCTTCCATCGCGGCAAGGAGTTCGCCGATTTTATCGTCGATGTAGGAGATGTTGGCGAAATAGGCTTGGCGGGAGCGGCGGATTTGATTGGGGGTCAGATCAAACGCGGTGTGATCGCAGGCGTCCATCAGGCGTTTTGAATGTGGGTCTTGGTCGGCGTAAGGCGTGGCGGCAGGCGGGGTAAGTTCCGCGTGATTTTCGTAAAGATCCCAGTATTTCTTGCGGGCGACAAACGGGTCATGCGGGTGGGTAAAACTGGCGGTCAGACACCACGGGCGGGCGTCTTGCCCGCGTGAGAGGTTATAGATTTTCTGGGTCGCTTGGTGCGCGACATCATCGTCATATTCCAGCTGGTTGGTGATTTCTGCCACCCCCGCGCCGGTGACGGAGCCTAGGTTGTGATACCACCAATCGATACGTTCCCCCGGTTTGCGGTAATCCGGCGTCCAGCCGAAATCGGCGGGGTAAATGTCAGTGGTCAGGCGGGATTCAAACCCGTGCATCTGGTCGGGGCCAACGAAATGCATTTTGCCAGCAAGACAGGTTTGATAGCCCGCGCGGCGCAGTTGGTGGGCGTAGGTTGGGATATCTGACGCGAATTCGGCGGCGTTGTCATAGACGCGGGTGCGGAACGGCAGTTGGCCGGACATGAAGCTGGCGCGGGCCGGGGCGCACAGCGGGCTGGCGGTATAGCTGTTGGCAAAGCGGACGGATCGCTGGCCAAGTTTGCGCAGGTTCGGGGAGTGCAGAAAATCGGCGGGGCCGTCTGGAAACAGGGTTCCGGTCAACTGGTCTACCATCAGGATCAGGATGTTTGGTTTGGTCATAACGCGCGTCCTTTGGCTTTGGGCGACAGTCCTTGGGCGTTGATGGTCGGTCTGTTCCTGGAGCGACGTTTTTTGGCGGATATGGTGGAGCCTGCGGCGCGGATATTTGTGAACAGATGAAATTGACGGGAGGGCAAAGTGCGATGCGGATTGTGACGGAGTTTCCAAGGGCTATCATAGATCATTCCGATATGGGGATCGTCATGCCGGATGGCTGCCGTTTGTCGGCGCGGGTTTGGATGCCAGCGGATGCAGAGGCAAACCCGGTGCCTGCGGTGTTGGAATATATCCCGTACCGCAAGCGCGACGGCACAATTGCCCGCGATGAAATGATGCACGCCTATGTGGCAGGCCATGGCTATGCCTGCGTGCGGGTCGATATGCGCGGCAATGGCGACAGCGACGGGTTGATGGCCGATGAATATACGCCGCTGGAACTGCAGGATGCGTGTGATGTGATTGCGTGGTTGGCAGCCCAGCCCTGGTGCACAGGCGCTGTGGGCATGATGGGCAAAAGCTGGGGTGGCTTTAACTGTTTGCAGACGGCGGCGCTGCGTCCGCCAGCGTTAAAGGCCGTGATTTCGGTATGTTCGACAACGGACCGATTTGCCGATGATGTGCATTTCAAGGGCGGCTGTCTGCTGGGCGAGAATTTGGGCTGGGGGGCGGTGATGCTGTCTTACTCCTCGCGCCCGCCGGACCCGATGTTGCGGCAGGATTGGCGCGAGGTGTGGTTGGCACGGCTTGAGGCGGAGCCGTTTTTGGCACCGATTTGGGCAGGACATCAAAGCCGCGATGCGTACTGGAAACATGGGTCGGTGGGCGAGGACTATTCCGCCATTCAGGCGGCAGTTTTGTCTGTTGGGGGATGGGCCGACAATTACATGAACACGGTGGCGCATCTGGTGGAGAGTATTGCGGCACCGGTGAAAGGGATTGTCGGGCCCTGGGTGCATCAATACCCGCATACCGCCGTGCCGGGGCCGCAGATCGGGTTTTTGCAATTGGCGGTGCGGTGGTGGGACCGGTGGTTGAAGGGCATTCCAAACGGGGCGGAGGATGAGCCTGCGATGCGGGGCTATATGCTGCAGTCGCAGGCGCCAGATGCATCGACGGCACATCGGGCGGGGCATTGGGTGGCGGAACAGGCATGGCCAACAGCGCGGGTGTCAAGGCGGGTATTGGCGCTGTCGGGCGCAGGGTTGCTTGGCGGCGACGGCGGGGCATTGTGTGTGCCAGTGAACACGCCGCAGCATTTGGGGATGCATGCGGGCGAATTTTTTCCGATGGGGCTGAATGCGGAAATGCCGGGGGATCAGGCCCCCGACGATGCGCTGTCAGTTTGTTTTGATAGCGCGCCCCTTGAGCAGGATTTTAGCGTGTTTGGCGCGGCGAGGCTGCGGTTGCGGCTGGCTTGTGACCAGCCGTTTGGTTTTGTAGTGGCGCGGCTCTGTGATGTGGCACCCGATGGGTCATCTGTGCGGATATGCCATGGCATGTTGAATTTGCGGCATCGCGACAGCATGGAAAGCCCAAGCGCAGTTCCGGTGGGCGCGGCGTTTGACGTGACTTTGGTGCTGGACCAGATGGCTTACCGGCTGGCTGCCGGGCACCAGATTCGATTGGCGATCTCGACGACCTATTGGCCGTTTTTGTGGCCAAGTGCAAAGGCCGCGACTGTGACGATTCTGGACGGTGATCTTGATGTGCCTGTGCATGCGGGGGTTGCGGGCGATGAGTGGATACCGCCTGAGGCGGAAGCTGCGACACCTTGGGCGCACCGGGTTTTGCGCAAACCACGGGCAGAGCGGCGGATTGAGACGAATTTAATTTCGGGCGAAGTGGCGCTTGTTGTGGTGGACGATACCGGGTTGGTCGAGAATGCGGATCATGGCTTGATCAGCGGTGAGAGGATGGCCGAACGATGGTCGGTGCATCCCGGTGATCCTTTGAGTGCTGGGTGTTTTTTTGAGTTTAATCAAAGTCTTGCACGGGATGACTGGGCGGTGCGGACCAAGGGATGGGCGCGAATGACGTCAACCAAAACCGAACTGATTTTGACTGCGCATCTGGAAGCATGGGATGGCGATGCAACCGTTTGCAGCCGGGATTGGCACGAAGTTGTGCCAAGAGAGCAGGTTTGAGTTTTTGTAATGCCGTCGCAATGAAGAAATAGATTTACGGACGCACATGAAATGCGCAATCTTGATTCAGTAATCAATAAACGTAACGGGAGAATCGAATGAAAGACGATCTAGCAAAGCTGCTTGATGCGATTGACAGCGGCGCGCTAAGCCGCCGGTCGTTTCTGAACAGGACCGCTGCTTTCGGCCTGACAGCAGCCCTTGGCACATCCATACTGCCAAGCATGGTGCGCGCCGAAGAGCCAAAGAAGGGCGGCCTCTACCGCATGGGTTGGGGTGGCGGCGAGGCGACCGATACGCTGGACCCAAGCCTTGCCGACAGCCCGGTGCCATTTGTGGTCAACCGCCAGTGGGGCGATACCATTGTCAACGTCACTGCCGATGGCCAGATCGAGCCGCGCCTTGCGGAATCGATGACGTCGAATGCGGACGGCACCGAATGGCGCTTTGCCATCCGTCAGGGTGTGAAGTTCCACGACGGCACCGACATGACGGTTGATGATGTGGTGGCCACGTTCAAGCGGCATTCGGATGAAAATTCGAAATCCGGCGCGCTGGGTATCATGCAGGGTATCGCGGGCATCGCAGCGGATGGCCAAGAAGTGGTGATGACGCTGGCCAGCGGCAATGCCGATTTGCCGTATCTGTTGTCGGACTATCACCTGGTCGTGCAGCCAAAGGGCGGCGTCGATGCACCAAACGCGGCAATCGGCACCGGCACCTACAAGGTGGTTTCGGCAGAGCCGGGCGTACGCTATGTGTTTGAGAAAAACCCAGCCGATTGGGATGCGACGCGCGGCCACTATGACGGGGTCGAGCTGCTGGTGATCAACGACGCCACGGCACGGACATCTGCACTGCAATCCGGGCAAGTTGACATCATCAACCGGATTGATCCGAAAGTGGCAAAGCTGCTGGGCCAATCACCCGGTATCGTTGTGGCAAACGTTTCGGGCCGTGGCATTTACGTGTTCAACATGTTCGCCAATACCGCACCGTTTGACAACAAAGACCTGCGGATGGCGTTGAAATACGCGATCAACCGGCAGGAAATGGTGGACAAGATCCTTGATGGCTTTGGCGGTCTTGGCAACGATATCCCGGTGAATGCGGCCTATCCGTTGTTCACAGCCCTGCCGCAGCGTGAGTATGACCCGGTGAAAGCAGCCGAGCATTACAAATCGTCCGGTCACGACGGCAGCCCGATTGTTCTGACCGTTGCCGATACGGCTTTCCCCGGCGCAGTGGATGCAGCGGCGTTGTTCCAGCAATCTGCTGCGGCCTGCGGTATTCCGCTGGAAATCAAGCGCGTGCCGGATGACGGCTATTGGTCTGACGTGTGGAACGTGAACCCGTTCCATGCGGCCTATTGGGGTGGGCGTCCGGTGCAGGACCAGATGTATTCGACGGCCTATCTGTCGACAGCAGACTGGAACGACACCCGGACCATCAGCACCGAGCTGGATGCTATGATTCTTGCCGCGCGGTCGGAAACGGATACAGCGAAGCGGACCGAACTTTACACAAACATTGCGACCTTCGTTCATGATGAAAGCGGTTTGATCTGCCCGATGTTCAACGACTTCATCGATGCCCACAGCGATAAGATTGCGGGCTTCCTGGAAGATCCGAACTTTGAAGCAATGGGTGGCTGGGCTTCGGCCAAAACCTGGTTCGCCTGAACCATGGTTCACCCCATCCTGAAACTGTTGGCTCAGCGCATTGCGCTGGGCCTTGTGTTGCTTTGGGCGGCGTCTGTGCTGATCTTTATTGGCACGCAGATCCTGCCGGGCGATGTGGCACAAAGCATTCTTGGGCAGGCGGCTACGCCTGTTTCACTGGCCAATTTGCGCGAAGAACTGGGGCTGAATGAGCCACCGCTGACGCGATACCTGAATTGGGCAGGTGGGGTGTTACAGGGTGATTTGGGTACGGCACTGACAAATAAGAAAGACATAGCCGAAGCGATGGGCAAACGTCTGGGCAACACCTTGTTCCTTGCGTTTTGGGCTGCGGTAATCTCGGTTCCGTTGGCGGTAACGCTGGGGTTGATCGCGGTGCGCTATCTGGGGCGATGGCCAGATAAATTGATTTCGACCGTGACGCTGGCAACAGTTTCGGTGCCAGAGTTTTTGTTAGGGTATATTTTAGTCTATTTACTATCGGTGAAATTCCGGCTGCTGCCGTCATTGGCGACGATCAATGACGGGATGAGCTTTGGCGATAAACTTTACGCCATTTCGCTGCCGGTGCTGGTGCTGGTTCTGGTGGTACTGGGCCATATGATGCGGATGACGCGGGCGGCGATTTTGAACGTGATGCAATCGGCATATATTGAGACGGCGGAACTAAAGGGACTTCGGCCGATTACAGAGATCGCAAAGCATGCCTTTCCGAACGCGATTGCGCCGGTGGTGAACGTTATCATGTTGAACCTTGCCTATCTGGTGGTGGGTGTGGTCGTTGTTGAAGTGGTGTTTGTCTACCCCGGCATGGGGCAATATCTGGTGGACC
>JANOFE010000031.1:0-10607 GCA_031413495.1 Pseudorhodobacter sp.
GAAACACACGTTTGCCGGTGCGTTTGTAATAAAGCACCTGAATGATGACCGACAAAGCCTCGACCACGAACAAGCCGCCGACGATGGCCAGCACCACCTCGTGCTTGATGCAAACGGCTATGGCACCCAAGGCGCCGCCAAGCGCCAACGACCCGGTATCGCCCATGAACACAGCAGCGGGCGGGGCATTGTACCAAAGAAACCCAAGTCCACCGCCGATCAGGGCAGAGGCGAAAATTAAAATCTCGCCAGTGCCGGGCACGAAATGCACACCAAGGTAGGTCGAAAAGTTGAAGTTACCGACAACGTAGGCGATCACCCCAAGTGTGCCCCCTGCAATCATCACCGGCATGATGGCGAGGCCATCTAACCCATCTGTCAGGTTCACCGCATTGGCGGAACCAACAATCACGATCATGCCAAAGGGCACAAAGAACATGCCCATGTTCAGCAGTGTATTTTTCAAGAATGGCAGGGCCAGTTGATTGGTCAATTCCTCCGGGTGGAAGCGCGCGGCGGCATAACAGGCAAGGCCCGCAATCACCAATCCGGCGATGAAACGCACGCGCGACGACACGCCCTTTGAGCTTTGTTTGGTGACCTTGGCATAATCGTCGGCAAACCCGATCAGGCCAAAGGCGGCCGTCACCAGAATGACGATCCAGATATAGGGGGTATCAAGGCGCGCCCAAAGCAGGCTTGAAAACAACAGCGCCGACAGGATCAGAAGGCCGCCCATTGTGGGGGTGCCCGCCTTGGCAAAATGGCTTGCCGGGCCATCTTCGCGGATCGGCTGCCCCTTGCCCTGTTTGCGGCGCAGAAGGTTGATCAGGGGCTTGCCAAAGATGAAGCCAAAGATCAGCGCTGTAAAAAACGCGCCGCCTGCGCGAAAGGTGATGTAGCGAAACAGGTTGAAAGCGTCACCGCCATCAGAAAACTGGGTTAACAGATACAGCATTCACTCGGCCCCTTGATGTGGTGCGGGCTGCCCTTGCCGCAATTTTCGCAGAACGTCAACAATCAGGCTGACCTTGGATCCTTTTGATCCCTTGACCAGAACGACATCCCCCGCATCAACCAGATAGCGCGCACGCGGTGCAATCTCGGTTGCGGTTTCCGCCCATTCGCCACGTTGCGCGCGCGGCAGCGCCTTCCACAAGCCGCGCATCCGCGGGCCGACGCAGTGGATCGTGCCTATTGTGGACAGGCCCGGATGATCAACGATGGCCAGATGAAGGGCGGACTCGGTTGCGCCCAATTCCAGCATATCACCTAAAATTGCGATGCGGCGGCCCGCACCGATGCGGCCAACGCCGTGTTCAGGCTCCGCCGCGATGAGCACATCCAGACTGGCGGCCATTGAAGCCGGATTGGCGTTAAAGGCATCGTCAATCAGATCAAAGCCAGTTTCATCGACAAGATCGAGGATGATCCGTTCCCGCGTACCGCGCCCAACGGGGGGCAGCCAACGGCCAATGTCGCAAGTGGCGATGGTGGAATTGCAGCCCAGCACATCGGCCGCTGCCAGAACGGCCAGCGCGTTCATCGCAAAATGGCGTCCCGGTGACATGACTTTGAAAAGCACGGGTACGCCGCGACGGGTGGCACGCACGATCGTGGCTTTGTCGGTCAACTGGACTTGGCCAAGCTGGTAATCGGCCGTGGGGGATGTGCCAAAAAGGGTGATCTGCGCATGTGCAGCCCCGGCCTTCCCGATCAGGGTTGCGGTAACTGGCAAGTCAGCGGGCAATATCGCGTGGCCGCCTGATTGCAGACCCTCAAAAATCGAAGCTTTCTCAACCGCGATGGCGTCAACATTTGCAAACGCCTCCAGATGCGCTGCAGCAACGGTTGTAATCAGGGCTACATGCAATTGGGCAAGCCGAGCCAGCGGCGCAATCTCGCCGGGGTGGTTCATGCCAATCTCGATCACCGCAAAATCGGTGTCGGCGGGCATCCGGGCAAGGGTCAGGGGCACACCCCAGTGGTTGTTATAGCTGGCCTCGGCGGCGTGAACCCTGCCTTGCCCGCCAAGTACGACGCGCAGCATTTCCTTGGTCGAGGTTTTGCCAACCGACCCAGTGACGCCGATCACGCGTGCATTTGTGCGGGCGCGGGCGGCGGCACCAAGAGCGGTCAGCGCCGCCAGAACGTCTGGCACGATCAGCAAAGGGGCATCGGCGGGCACATCCGCGGGGCGGTGCGTCACAAGGGCCGCAGCGGCCCCCCGCGCAATGGCGGCGCTGACAAAATCATGGCCATCGCGCTGGTCGGTCAGGGCCACGAACAGATCGCCCGGTTGCAGGGTGCGGGTGTCGATGGACACGCCTGTTGCCTGCCAAGGGGTGGTTGATTGCCCGCCCGTTGCAAGGGCGGCATCGGCAGATGTCCAAAGTGGCACCATCATAGCCCCCCATCCAAGGCGGCAACCGCAACGCTTGCCTGTTCCACATCGTCAAACGGATAGACATTGCCTGCAATGGTTTGGCCGGATTCATGGCCCTTGCCTGCAATCAGCAGCGCGTCCCCCGGACCGAGCGCATCAACCCCCAGCAGGATGGCTTCTGCACGATCGCCGACCTCGTTGGCATCTGGGCAAGTGGCCATGATCGCGGCGCGAATAGTGGCGGGATTTTCCGACCTTGGGTTGTCATCGGTCACATAAAGCACATCGGCATGGCCGCGCGCCGCCGCCCCCATCAAAGGGCGTTTGCTGGTGTCGCGGTCACCGCCTGCGCCAAAGACAACCACGATACGGCCCATCACATGCGGGCGCAGCGCTTTTAACGCTGTTTCAAGCGCGTCGGGGGTATGCGCATAATCAACAAAGACCGAGGCGCCGTTGCTGCGGCGTGCGGCCAATTGCATGCGGCCGCGCACGCCTTGCAATTGGGGCAGCACAGCGAACACCTCACGCGGGGACGCGCCCGCCCCGATGGCAAGCCCTGCGGCAAGCGCCACATTTTCCGCCTGAAAGCCGCCAATCAGGGGCAATCGAATTTGATGCGGCTGATCGCCCCAAGTGAACCGCACATCCTGGCCGGTGGCGTCAAAGCGTTGGCTTAGCAAGCGCAGATCATTGCCTGCACCATGGCCTACCGCAATAATCCGCTGGCCACGCCTATCGGCGATTGCCGCAATATCCGTGCTTCGCGGATCGTCCATATTGATCACCGCCGTGCCGTCATCGGGCAGCAGGCGGTCAAACAGCCCCGCCTTGGCGGCAAAATAGGCGTCGAATGTGCGGTGATAATCCAGATGATCTTGCGTGAAATTGGTAAACCCCGCTGCGCGCAGGCGCACCCCGTCCATCCGACGCTGATCAAGGCCGTGCGACGACGCCTCCATCGCGGCATGGGTCACGCCGGCAGCTGCGGCATCGGCGAGCAGGTGGTGCAGGGTGATGGGTTCGGGGGTGGTGTGGGGGGATGGAGCCTCCCATGACCCTTCGACCCCCGTAGTGCCGATGTTGATGGCGGCATGGCCAAGCGCCATCCAGATCTGCCGGGTGAAATTGGTTACGGATGTTTTGCCATTGGTGCCGGTGACGGCGACCATGCAGTCCGGTTGCGCACCAAACCAAAGGGCTGCGGCATAAGCCAACGCCTGTCGCGGGTCTTGCACGATGACCACTGCCGCTTGTGGCCCGGACAGAACGCCCGCCGCCATTTGCGCTCCAAGAGGGTCTGTCAGCACCGCCCCTGCCCCCATGCGCAGGGCATATTGGATAAACTCGGCCCCATGCGCGCTGGCACCCGGCAGGGCTGCAAACAGCATACCTTGCTTCACAGCCCGGCTATCCACGGCAAGACCCGTTACCGCTGCCTCACGCCCACCGCGCGCGGTCAGGCCAAGGTCTGCAAGGCTTTTCGTCTGTTCCGCCACCCGCGCGCCCCCTTTTGACCGGTCAATTTGACACGGCTGTTAGCCCATCAAAGGGGGCCACTTCAAGCTGTGGCCGCAAGCCCAGAAGCGGTGCCGTGCGGCGAATGATTTCGGCGGCGACGGGAACCGATGTCCAGCCTGCCGTGCGGCGCGGCTCGTCGCCGGATGTTTCCACCGGTTCATCCATGGTCACGATCAGCACATAGGCCGGATCATTGGCGGGAAAAACTGACGCGAACGTATTGACCACCTTATCCTTGTAATAGCCGCCACCTTTCATCGGTTTGTCCGCTGTGCCAGTTTTGCCGGCCACAAGATAGCCCGATACTTCGCCCAGCGACGCCGTGCCATGGGTGACCACCCCGCGCAGCATCGTGACAGCGGCGTCAGCGGCGGCCTCAGACATGACCCGCGCGCCCGGTTCTGGGTTTGCACCATGCAGCAACGTAGGTTTCACGGTGATGCCACCGTTGGCAATGGTGGCATAAGCGGCCGCCAAATGCATTGGGCTGGCTGACATGCCGTGACCATAAGATGTTGTGATCGTTACAATTTCTGGCCACTTCTTTGGCAGCAGAGGTTTCGCACCGGGGGCCTCGACCAATTCTATCGGCGTTGGTTCAAACAGGCCCAGCGATTTGAGGAACTGCTTCTGGCGCGCCGCGCCGATCTGCAAGGCGATACGCGCCGTGCCGACATTTGAGGATTTCACAATCACATCCGTGACCGACAGCAGGGGACCATAGTTCTTGCCCTGAAATTCTTTGATCAGATGCTTGCCCCACCGCATCGGGGCATCGGCGTCGACCATAGTATCAGGGTTAACAAGCCCAAGATCCATGGCCTGTGCTATAGCAAAAATCTTGAAGGTGGACCCCAGCTCGTACACCCCCTGAACCGCGCGGTTGAACAAGGGGCTATCCCCCGGATCACCCTTGGTCAGCGGTTGCGGGCGATCATTGGGATCAAAATCAGGCAGCGACACCATCGCTAAAATCTCGCCGGTTTTCACATCCATCAGAATGGCCGCCGCGCCCTTGGCATTCATCATCTGCATGCCGGCACCCAGCACTTCATGCGTGGCGGCTTGCACCGTCAGGTCGAGAGAGAGCATGAGCGGTGTGCCAGCGGTTGCCGGATCACGCAGCCGTGCATCCAAGGCCTTTTCAATGCCTGCGGTGCCGATCACCTCGGCTGACTGCACGCCTTCGGCACCAAAACTGGCTCCACCAAGCACATGGGCTGCAAGGGTGCCATTGGGGTAAAGCCGCATCTCACGCGGACCAAACAGCAGACCGGGATCGCCGATGTCATGCACGCGCTGCATTTGTTCCGGGCTAAGCACTTTTCGCAGCCACATAAAGCTGCGCCCATCTGTCAGCCGCTTTTCCAGCAAGGCAGCATCCATATCTGGGAAAATTGTCGCCACTTCGCGCGCAACCCGGGCCGGATCGACCATGTCCTTGGGTTGTGCGTAAAGTGCATAGGTTTGCAAATTGGTGGCCAACACCCGGCCGTTGCGATCAGTAATATCGGCGCGTTGTGCCAAAATCTGTGCGCCAGACGCTTGTACTTGCGCCTCTTCGGGTTCAGACGCGGCAAGCGTGCCCATGCGAATGCCGATCAGCGAAAACGCAGCAAAAAACGCGAGCCCCAGAAACACCAACCGCAATTCCGCACGGGCGCGGGATTGGTCACGCGTCGCTTCATGCCGCAGGCGCAGGTTTTCACGTTCAATCTTATCGGGATTTTCACCCTTTGCGCGGGCAGACAGAATACGGGCAAGCGGGCGAAGCGGTGTGCGGGTCATGGCAGGCTTCCTTGGGTTTCTACCACATCTGCGGGGATGGATAGATCGGGCATCGCCACCGGAAAGGATGACGGCGGGTAGGCTGTTTGATCAACCTGGCCGAATTGTTCCGGCTCTAACGGCAGCAGGCCCAGCCGGTCAAAGTTTAGCGCCGTCAGATCGCGCAGTCGGTCGGGGCGGTTCAGATAGGCCCATTCGGCGCGCTGGATCGACAGCGCCTCGCGCAGTGACGTGATTTCCTGCTGCAGGCCGGATACTTCGCGCAGCGAATGTTGCGTGGCATAGTTTTCGCGGTACGCCCAAAAAGCCAGTGCCATCACAGCGATAAACGTGGCGACGTAAAAAACCGGGCGCATCAGCGGCGTCCTTTCACGGTGATTTGCGGGACGGCAAGTGTTGCCGGGTCTAGCAGGCGGGGGGCCACGCTGGTGCGCCGCCCGATACGCAGCTTGGCCGACCGGGACCGGGGGTTCGCGGCAAGTTCTGCATCATTTGGGGCAACAGCGCGGCGTGTGACCAGATCAAAGCGAGGCGCGTCTTCGACACGGGCGGGCGCATAGCGGTTGGATTGCGCTTCGCCGCCTGATGACAGTTGGAAAAACCGTTTCACAATGCGGTCTTCGAGGGAATGAAAAGTCACCACCGCTAACAAACCGCCGGGTTTCAGCGCACGTTCGGCTGCGGCAAGACCTGCGGCCAGTTCTGAAAACTCAGCATTTACGGCGATTCTGATCGCCTGAAAACTGCGGGTTGCCGGGTGGCTTTGGCCCGGTTTTGGGCGCGGCAGACAGCGGGCGACCAGTTCGGCGAAACGCAAAGTTGTGGTGATCGCCTCAACCGCACGGGCGGCCACGATGGCATGGGCGATGCGGCGCGATGCACGTTCTTCGCCATAATGATACAGGATGTCGGCGAGGTGTTCTTCGGAGGCAGTGTTGACCAAATCAGCGGCGGTCGGGCCGTCTGCCCCCATCCGCATGTCCAAGGGACCATCTTTGGCAAAAGAAAACCCGCGCGTGGCTTGGTCAAGCTGCATCGACGACACGCCAAGGTCCAGCACCACACCGTCAAGCGGTTGGCCTGCAAGCGCATCAAGGTTGGAAAATGTGCCTTCAACCAAGCGCAATCTGTCGTCGTATGCGCCTGCCCAACTTGCAGCCAACGCGAATGCCGACGGGTCGCGGTCCACGCCGATCACCGTTTGTGCACCCGCATCCAACAATCCGCGCGCATAGCCGCCGGCACCAAAGGTGCCATCCAGCCAGACGCCTGACACAGGGGCAACAGCGGCCAGAATAGGGGCCAGCAGAACGGGGATATGAGGCGGGCGGTCAGCGATGGGATCGCTGCGGGGCATCATTTAAGCCCCCGTTTTGTGTTTACTTACCAAAGCAAGCACATCGCTGCCATCGTCGTCCTCGTCATCAGCTGCGAGTTCGGCTTCATAGATGTCACGGCGGTACAGTTTGAAGCGGTTCGTAGCACCGGCAAACGCAGCCTCTGCGCCACCTGATAGATCATCGGGCGCAAAGCCCATCTTTTCGCGCACCTTAGGGGGCAAAACGATGCGGCCATCGTCATCTATTTCGATAGTGGCCGATTGGGTTATCAATTCACGTTCGGCGCGCAGGCGAGCCTTTTCGCCCTGCGGCATTGCCTCAATATCCCGCGCCAAAGCATCTGCCCCGGCCTTGGAATAGCATTCAACGAAATTTCGGGATTTGCCACCATAGATCAGCACGATCCGGGTACGCGGTGACTCGACCGTTTCGGGGTCTTCGCTGTCAAGAATACGGCGAAAGGCTGCCGGGATGGAAACCCGCGCCTTACCATCTACCTTTTGGTAGAATTCGCCCCTGAACGCTTCCGACACTGCCCTACGGTCCCTTACTACCCCTTATTCTTCAGGCCCCTGCCCGCAACGCGCGCGCCCTGAATGTGGAAATGACGGACCGAGCTGCTGCCACTGCTCGATCCGCCAACTGTCCCATCGCTGGGTGTCCAGCTGCGCATAGCCACTTGGGGGAAGTGTCTGCTCGCTTGCGCGCCGGATCTGTTAAGGTGATGAAAGCGGCTGCCTGTATAAAACCTGCTATCGCCTATTCGGGGTCTTAAGCCGCCCCTGCTTTACTAATTACCGCCGTCATCACCATATGAATGGGAATACATGGGAATGAATGGTACGCAAAGGGAAATTTTGGGTCAACCAGCATATAGGTTGTGCCGGAGGGTTGGTGAAAACAGCATATAGTGGGGATTATTCGTCGTAATTTTGCTACTAATGGACAAAATTTGATTTAGATGCGCTATATATAGACAAAGTGGACATGCTTCTGCCGTCCCATAATTTCCCAAAAAATTTTCACATAATGATAGTGTGCAGGACCAAATACACGCTGATCGCGCACCTTAACCTTCAAATTGGGTGATCAGCCCCTGTTTGTGAGTGTTATGACAGGAAAGTGATTCGGAAATACACTGACCGCAAGCCGCGTTCCCATACCATCCCATGACTTGGCAATCAGGCCATACCGCCCGCGATCAAACGCGCCGCCAGTGCCGCGTAGGCCTGCGCTGCCTGCCCGTCGCCCGCCGCAATCGGCGTGCCCGCATCACCCGCAATGCGCACCTCAAGGCTAAGCGGCAATTCGCCAAGGAATGGCAGACCCAACCTTGCGGCCTCCGCAGCCACACCGCCATGGCCAAAGATGTGTTCTTCATGCCCGCAGTTGGGGCAGATATAGGTCGACATGTTTTCGATCAGACCCAGCACCGGGGTTTTCAGCTTTACGAACATATCCAGCGCCTTGCGCGCATCCAAAAGCGCCACGTCCTGCGGGGTGGACACAACAATCGCCCCGGTCAGATGTGTGCGCTGGCACAGTGTCAGCTGAATATCGCCAGTTCCGGGCGGCAGATCAACGATCAGCACATCCAATTCGCCCCAAGCCACCTGCCCCAACAGCTGTTGAAGCGCCCCCATGATCATCGGGCCGCGCCAAATAACTGCCTCATCTTCCTTCAGCATCAGGCCGATCGACATCATGGTGACACCGTGCGCGTGCAGCGGAATAATGGTTTTGCCATCGGGCGAGGCCGGGCGGGCAGACACCCCCATCATACGCGGTTGCGACGGGCCATATATATCAGCATCCAGCAGCCCCACGCGGCGGCCCTGTTTGGCCAGTGCAACGGCAAGGTTTGACGAAACGGTGGATTTGCCCACCCCACCCTTACCCGATGCCACCGCTATAATGCGGTCTATACCAGAAATACGTTGCGGCCCGCCCTGCTGTGGCGTCGGATGCTGGCCAATCTTTAGGCTGGGCGGTGGGGCTTTGGCCGCCGGGCCGTGGGCGGTCAACAACACCTGCACGACGCTAACACCCTGCATGGCTCGAATGGCATTTTCCGCCGCTGCACGCGCAGGCTCCAATGCGCGCGCCTGATCCGGCGTTTCCGCTTCGATCACAAACCGCACCTGCCCACCGTCAATCATCAGCGCACGAATCAAATCGCGCGACACCAAATTGCCGCCATCCGCCACCGGAATGGCCCCCAAGGTGGCCATGATATCTTCGCGCGACAGCGTCATCAGTTTTTCCTTTGCGTAGATGTTAAGCAAACCTTGTACCCTTTGTTACAAAGGGCAAGGCCCAGTTTACCAACTGATCAAAATTCAGGCGAACCACATGTAAAACATCACTAATTTGTGACAATTCGCCATGCGATTGCTGCATAGCAGCATTGCGCGCCCAGTCTATTGTGCATCCGCAGCAATTGCCCCATGTTTACGGTAACAGCGAAACCAAGACACACCAAAGACGCCAAATCTCAGAACGAGAAATGAACATCCGCTGTAAAACAAGAAAGTTGAGGCTGGGATCCGTGGAGCCCCGACACCGAGCGGTACGCCTACGATTTTGACGCCTACACCTCGCCCTATGGCCGACGCGACGACGGTCGCGCACCCTGACCGTGGAGGACCCCGTG
Source organism: Pseudorhodobacter sp. (assembly GCA_031413495.1). Classification (GTDB taxonomy): domain Bacteria; phylum Pseudomonadota; class Alphaproteobacteria; order Rhodobacterales; family Rhodobacteraceae; genus JACMNW01. Next base: position 9,689 of record JANOFE010000031.1, read on the forward strand.
GACCGCCTGCTCAACCACATCGGCGGCGAGGGCAACGCGCCCAGGCGCGGCGGCTGGCTGCCGAATGTCAACCCGGCCACCGGACTGACCCTCTGCGAGATCCCGGCGTCGACCGCCGAGGACGTCGACGTCGCCGTCGCCGCCGCGCGGGCTGCCCAGCCGGCCTGGGGCGCGGTGTCCGTCCACGAACGGGCCAAGGTGCTCGATCGGATCGCCGATCGGCTCGAAGCCGAGCTCCCACGCCTCGCGCGCCTCGAGAGCGAAGACAGCGGCAAGACCGTCCGCCTCGCGAGCGCGATGGACATCCCCCGCGCCGTGGCGAACTTCCGGTTCTTCGCCGGCGCCGCGCGGCATGACGAGACCGGGGCCACCGAGTACGAGGGCACGCTGAACTACGCGATCCGCCGCCCCGTCGGCGTGATCGGGCTCATCACCCCGTGGAACCTGCCGCTCTACCTCCTCTCGTGGAAGGTCGCCCCGGCCCTCGCCATGGGCAACGCGATCGTCGCGAAGCCGTCAGAGCTGACGCCGCGCACCGCCGACGCGCTGGCCACGATCACGGCGGAGGCGGGCCTGCCCCCCGGTGTGTTCAACGTCGTACACGGCCTCGGCCCCGACGTCGGCGAGCCGCTGGTGCGCCACCCCGAGGTGCGGGCCGTCACGGTGGCGTAGCGGATGTCGGGGCCCAGCGCGATCTGGAAGCCGCCACCGAACGCCACGCCGTGGACGGCGGCGATCACCGGGACCGGCAGCGCCCGCCACAGCCAGGCACATTGCTGCGGCCGGTTGGCGATGCCGTGGGTGCGCTTGGCGAGGTCGCGCGACCCCGGCACCGCGGCGTCGCCCTGATTCATGGCGGCAAAGCTTCCCATGTCGAGGCCGGCGCAGAAGGCCTTGCCCTCGCCCGACAGCACGACGC
>JANOFE010000032.1:0-7459 GCA_031413495.1 Pseudorhodobacter sp.
TTTGCGGGATGGTTTGCCCCGCCAGCACATCCAACTGATCATAAAGCGCGCGCGCATCACGGGCGAAATTTTCCTCGGACGGATGGCCCGGCATGCCACCGCCGCCACGGTAGTGCAGCATGACGATGCCGGTGCCATCCGCCATCAGCGGGGCAAGCCGCCGCATTGACGGGCCGATGGAGGAAAAATTGCCGTAGAAGCTGAACAGCATCGGTTTTCCCGGCGCCGGCATGGCCAGCCATGCCTGCAAAGCCGTGCCATCCTCAGAGGTAAAGCTCAGCACCCTGACCCCGGTCAGATCGAAAGCCTCAGGGGATTGCGGGGTTGGATCGAAACGGTACACACCATAGGTCTGAAACACCCAAATACCGCCAAAAAGCAGCACTATTGCAAGGGAAACGACCGCAAGGCTGATCTGAAGACCCGTCATTATCCATGCCTTTTCTTGAACGGTATTAACTATTATATTACATAATCTTCATTATACGGCTGTTTTCTAATTTCGTGGATCCAACCCTGTGACCTCAATAAACGATTCGGATCCGGAGTAAAACAGCCGGAGCGCAGCGCACGCACCGCTGCTCAAGACCGCGCCCAACCCTGCTTTGTGGGCAATTTTCCATGCAATAAGCGGGCGCGCGCCTGTCTTGGCCCACAGACACGGCGAAGCACCGCTTAACAAAGTGGCATACCAAAAAACCGCAAGGGTCTGTGGGGCTCTGCACCCTAATATTTGGCAAGCGACAGCTAAATGCGGGCAAGCGCGTGCATGCAGACGCTGTTAACCGGACATAAAGAAAATTGAGCAACGATGTCTGACGGAACTGCGCCACAACATAAAATTAGATTTTACTTGTCTGGGAAGAAAATAAGCGCGAAGGTTCTACCTATAGTTGTATTTCCGCCATTGGGGGGCAAATATCATGATCCTTGTTTTTGCATTGACTGGCACCTTCACGGCAACGATCGCTGGGGTTACAGCGCTGATCATGGGACAATCCTTGTGGATCGGACTGGCCAGCTATATCGGCGCAGGCATGCTAACTGTCGGCATTCTTGCAGTTTTTGCAGCCCTTGCGATGAAAACCAGCCCGCGCAGAGCAGACGCCCCCCAGATGCGCGCAGGCATGCCACTCGCGGAACTCTGACGCTCAGAGCCCTGCCCTCCGCATCGCCTGATCCCGAATCTGATGCAGGACACTGGCGTGCCGTGCGCAGGTCAAACTTTTTTGAAGATGTCCTCTTTATAAACAAAAACGATGCTTCGCGACCATTGCGCATGTTTTGGAAACGCCAACCGACCTTGGATTGAGAAATTCTTTTGCACGGCGCACCTGATGCACCTTGGCTTTCAGGCCCTGTTCTAATCCGCCCCCTGCCCCATCCGGGCGCGCACATAGCCCAAAAAGGCCCAATCTGCCGACCGCAGCCTAGGCCTGCCAGAAGCGGCCCAATAGGCGCGCCAATCCGCCTCCAACGCGTAGATATCCCAACCAGGTGCAGCCAGACGCGCGGCATCATGGGTAGCGCTGGCCAGGGGCGGCAGCTGCAGCCCCTGCCCTACCCCGCTCTCCAGCACTTGGGCACGGTTGGTAAAGCGGATGATATCACCCGGTTCCTCAACCATGGTATAATCTGGCAAATGATCGGCAGTAATCATGTCGCGCAACATGGCACGAAACACCCGGCGCGGGCTGGCGGAGCCGGATTTCTTCAACAGAGTATCGACGGAAATGCGCCAGCTGTCTTGCCGACCACAATGTTTGCGCACCAACTCATAGATGCGGCGTTCAAGCGGTTTGCGCAGACGGAAATAATCGCGGCTGAGCGTGAGAACCGCCGAAGACATCACCGCGCGAAACAGCCAATCCGACAGGGTGACTGAGACCGATATCATCCGCCCACCCCGGGTTTTGCGGGCAATTTCCCACCCTTCGATCAGGCCAAAGCCGCGCGTCACCTCGACCCCGTCCATCGCAAGGTTGGTGGTGATGCGGGTGCCTGCCAGTCGCTCAAACGCTTCACGCAAGCGGCGGTACGCATCGCCCGATGTTTCGCGGTTGGTGGCAACCAGCAGATCATGTGCGCGCAGCGTCAGATTACGGCTGATCGTGCGGCCCGCATTCAGCGCCGCCATCAACTGACTGATGCAGTAGATCAAAATGTCTTTATCATGGATGGTGGCCAGCCCCCGTACAGACGGGGTGACGGTGATATCTACCCCGTTATGAACGTACGACAAAATCCGCAGATCAGGCTTGGTCGCCAGTGAAAACACCGGATGTTCCATCGTGGCCATATCATCCTTGGGAAGCGCATCAAGAATGTCGCAGACAAAAAAATCGCCTGTCTGATGCCGTGCTGGCATCACCCCCCCTGCCCTACGGATGGCTACTATTGTCACTGTCTCTGCCCATTTATCGTCCCGGTTCTGGAAAAACAGTCCGGGATTCGTTTCGTGGTTTTAGTGACACCACGCTAAAGTTATCCACAGCCCCGGTCCAGCACAGCTTTCGGGGGATCAGAGTCAGCCAAGCGGGGGTTCAGAGTCGCCTCAACGGGGGTTCAGAGTCACCAAAGATAAAAAAAACATCACATCTGCACATCAAAGCAAAGGCTTAGACAAAGCAGGATTTAGCTTAACTATTTCAATAACTCAATTTTTAACCAGATAAAAATGATCTCTCCAGTGACATCGGGCAAAAAAGATATCGAAAAGACTAAATTTGCTTAGAAATAAAACGTTTTGTGCGCTCTTTGCTTCCATGTGCTATGTTTTCAGGTATATTGCTAAAAACAACGCATATGGGCTTAATCAATGTCTAAAGACAGTGAAGACCTACCTCCCTATTTCAACATAAACCCCGAGGTGGCGCTTGCCGATCTGGGGCCAGCGGCGAGCACCGCAGACTTTGCCGCCCTTGCCGATGCCTGCGCGCGGGGGCGTGCCGATCTTGCCAGCAGAGGCATCAAAGAGGAGGGTCGTAAAACGCTGCGGATGTTTTCCACCTGGGAAATCACTCGCTATCTGATTCCAGTGGCGCCTGCACATTTCCGCCGCGTGCTGAAGGCCAATCCAGATCTGCCACAGGGGCGGAGCGAGACAGAAACCGGGGCTAAATGGTTCATGCTGGATGAGGTGCTGCGCCTGAGGGCGCATTTCGCAAGCGAAGGGTCCCGGTCGAAGGAATATTTGCCCTACCGGCCCAAGGGATTGCCTGCAAAAATCGTCGCTGTGGCCAATTTCAAGGGCGGGGTGGGCAAGACCTCCACAGCGGCGCACCTTGCCATGTCAGCCGCACTGGATGGCTACAAAGTGCTGGTGATTGATCTGGATAGCCAGGGCTCAATGACATCTATCTTTGGTGGTCGGGTGGCGGATGAATGGCAAACAGTGTTTCCGCTGATCGCGCGGCACTATGCAGGGCATTTGCGGGGCGAAAATCAGACGCGGCTCGCGCGCGGTGAAGTGCCTCTGCCGCTGGACGAGACGATGACCGAGGCACTGGGGATCACGGCACAAGACATCATTCAGAAAACCCATTGGCCGAACATCGATCTGATCGGTGCACAGCTGAACCTCTACTGGGCGGAATTTCAAATTCCCGTCTGGCGCATGCAGGCGCGCGGCTGGAAGCTGTGGGATGCGCTGACAGATATGCTGGACACTGACGGCGTGCTGGATGCCTATGACATCGTGCTGCTGGATACCCCCCCTGCCCTTGGGTACCTGACCATCAATGGGCTGGCGGCGTCTGACATTCTGCTGGTGCCGGTCGGTGCATCCTTTCTGGAGTTTGATTCGACAGGTCGGTTCTTTGACATGCTGCATCAGACGTTTTCGTCCATCGAGACGGGGGAGAACATGGCCGCACGTGCCCTGGGGCGGCCGGAACTGACCTTTGAGTGGGACGCGGTGCGCGCGGTGATCACGCGGTACGATGGTGCGCAGCAGGCGGAGCTTGCGGGGTTGATGCAGGCATACCTCGGGCGCAATTTAAGCCCCTACCGGCAAGATTTCACCGCGCTGATCGGCCAGGCGGGGGAGCGGATATCCGGAATTTACGAAGCCGACTACCGCGATTTCAATCGCGATACCTATGCACGGGGGCGCGAAACTTTTGATGAAACCTATGCTGCCTTCAAACGCCTGCTTCTGGGTGTCTGGCGGCGTGACGAGGTGAAAGCGCAGGGTAAACTGACTTAGCAGTTCTCGTTCAACAAAAGGCTCTAGTATGGCTAAAATCCTGCATAATTTAGAATAGGGAGGCAAAAATGGCAAAACGGATACGACTTACCCCGCCGCAAGACACCTATCTTGCCCCTGCCCTACTTGAAAATAAGGCTCTAAATGGCCCATTTGGGTCTGTTGCCCGCAGTCCGGCCCCGATTGCACAAATGGCCGGCGATGCGGCGGCGGTGGCGGCCTTGCGCGAGGTGACCCAAGAACTGCAATCTGCCCGCGCCGAAGGGCGGCTGGTGCAGCAAGTTCCCCTAGGGGCCATCGAGGTGGATCACCTGTTGCGCGACCGGATCCACAATGATGATGAAGATATGGCGTCTCTGCGCGAAAGCCTGCGGGCGCGCGGCCAGCAAACGCCGGTTGATCTGGTGGATCTGGGCGGTGGGCGTTATGGGCTGATTTCAGGTTGGCGGCGGCTGATGGCGCTAAGTGACCTGTACTCCGAAACTGGTGAGACGCGATTTTCCTATATTCAGGGTCTGTTGCGAAGGCCTGACGGATCTGCGGATGCCTATCTAGCCATGGTTGAGGAAAATGAAATTCGCGTGGGCCTGGGCCATTACGAGCGCGCGCGCATTGCCGCAAAAGCGGCAGAGGCGGGGGTCTACCCCGATGTGCAAGCGGCTGTGCGGCATCTTTTTTCAACGGCAAGCAAAGCAAAGCGATCAAAAATTGGCTCTTTTGTAACGCTTTACAGGGCGCTCGACGGCGCCTTGCAGTTTCCTGCGATGATCCCCGAGCGCCTTGGACTGGCGCTTGTAGCGGCGCTGGAGGCAAATGCTGCGTTCGGCCCCCGTCTTGTGCAAATGTTGGGCAATGCCTTGCCCAAAACTCTGGCCGAGGAGCAAGTTTTGTTGACCCGTGCCCTGCGCCCAGCCAAGCAGGACGGGCAGATGCCGCCGAAGGGAAGCGTAGACATTGCCCCCGGTGTCCGGCTGCAGGTTTCCGGTCTGGGCGGGTCAACGCGTTATACGTTGTCTGGCCCCGGTTTGAGCCGCGACTTCGAGGCACGTCTTGCGGAATGGCTGAAATCGCCCATTTAGCACAGCGATTGCTTGCTGTAGGGGCCGTGCCATGGAACAAGGTCGCAATCTGGCCGGGTAGGCCCTTTTTACGGTAACTCAAACGTGTCTGATGCAACTCCTAAAATCTCTATTCTGATCGTCAGCTACAATACCAAAGAGATGACGCTTGCCTGTTTGCGGTCGGTTGCGGCGGAAACTCTGACATCGCATGAGGTGATCGTGCTCGATAACAAATCACAAGACGGGTCGGCCGACGCGATTGCCTCGGAATTTCCGGGGAGTGTGCTGATGGCCGAGCAAGACAATCATGGTTTTGCCAAGGGCAATAATATTGCTGCAAAACGGGCGCGGGGAGAGTTCATTTTGCTGCTCAACCCTGACACCGTGGTGTTGAATGGGGCAATCGACCGGCTGGTGGATTTTGCCGAGCGGGTACCGCAAGCCAAAATCTGGGGTGGGCGCACGCTTTTTGGCGATCTTAGTCTCAATACCAGCTCGTGTTGGCGCAGGATGAGCCTTTGGAACATCTTTTGCCGCAGTGCAGGCCTGACAGGTGTCTTTTCCCGCAGCGCACTGTTCAATTCCGAAGCCTATGGCGGCTGGGACCGCAGCACCGAGCGGCCTGTTGATATCGTTTCTGGTTGTTTCTTTCTGATCAGGCGAACCGACTGGGTGGCTTTGGATGGGTTTGATCCGGTCTTTGCCATGTATGGCGAGGAGGCCGATCTTTGCCTGCGCGCCGGGCGGGAATTGTCAGCCCAGCCGCATGTGACCCCGGAGGCCACGATCGTCCATTATGGCGGCGCCTCGGAGCGCGTCAGGACGGAGCGGGTGATCCGGGTTCTGCGCGCCAAGGCCGAGCTTCTCCGGCGCTATATTCCGGGCTGGCAGCGGCCTTTGGCGCAGGGGCTTTTCCTGCTGTTTCCCCTTTCGCGGAGCTTTGCAGCAGGTGTTGGCTTACGAAAAGGCGGTGGCGAAAGCTCTGAGGTTTGGCGTGAGGTTTGGAAAAGGCGCACTGAGTGGGGTGACGGATTTGATTAAGGCTACCCGCCGGCAGAAAGCTGCCAGATATCCAGCAAGAGGTAACAAAGGAAAGATCCTGCTTATCGTCACACCAATGTATCGATTTGGGTGCGTTTCGCACGCGAAACTCCACCAAGACGGCCTCACAGCATGGGTTTGAGCGGTCAGAGAGCTTAGCCTTCTGGAACGCCCGGGCTTTGGAAAAAATAGGATTAGGGTGCTATAGTTGCCCGCGCGGCTAAGACCGTCAGAGAAACAGGACTAAGATGCAAGACACACTGAACAAGACGAATAATCCGTACCGTAGGGCGCTGCGCGAGCTGAAGCGGACCTTTATTCAAGTGGGCCTATTCAGTGCTGCGATCAACATTCTGATGCTGACCGGGCCAATCTATATGCTGCAGGTCTATGATCGGGTGTTGTCCAGCGGGTCTGTGGCCACGTTGCAGGGTTTGTTTGTCATCGTGGTGGTGCTGTATGCCTTCTTGGGCGTCTACGAATTTCTGCGCGCCAGGTTGCTGTCGCGGGCGGGTTACAAGCTGGATGCGCAGCTGGGCAACAAAGTGTTTGATTTCTGGATGTATTTGGGGGCCACGCAAGACCGCAGTGGTGACAACCCGTTGCGCGATCTGGATGTGGTGCGCGGCTTTTTGGCGAGCCCGGCGATTCTGGGCATCTTTGATGTGCCTTGGATTCCATTTTTTCTGGTCATCGTGTTTTTCATTCACCCATGGCTTGGCTATATGACCCTTGCGGGGGCCATAGTCGTGGCAGTTGCCGCTTTCTTGAACCAGTTGGTCACCCGCAACGCCATTTCACAAGCCGTAGGCATTGACAGCGGTGAGCGTGGCTTTATCGAGAAAACCCGGCGTAACGCAGAGGTGGTGCTGGCCCTTGGCATGCAGCGCAGGATTGTAGATCGCTGGCGCGATACACATGACAGAAGCCTTGCCTACTTCCAGCTGAGCGGCGAGCGGAGTGAAGGATTTTCTGCCTTTTCCAAAGCCTTCAGGCTTTTGTTGCAATCCATGTTGCTGACACTTGGTGCCTATCTTGCCATCAAGCAGGAAGTGTCTGCAGGCGCGATTATTGCGACCTCCATCATCGCGGGCCGGGCACTGGCCCCGGTGGATCAGGTGATCGGGCAATGGAAATCCATCGGTCGCAC
>JANOFE010000033.1:0-4682 GCA_031413495.1 Pseudorhodobacter sp.
TGGCGAAGCAGAACCGACATCTGCGTGGAGGTGGAGGAGGAGCTCCGATTTCACCTCGACATGCGCATCGACGCCCTGATGGCCGAAGGGCACTCCCGGTTTCACGCAGAGGAGCTGGCCCACAGGGAATTTGGCGATCTCAATTCAACTCGCCGGGTGCTGGGCCGAACCGACCGGGCCGCTGAAGGATCCCGCCGACGTCGGCAGACTAGAGACGAGTGGCTCCGGGATATTCGATTTGCGGTTCGGGCACTTCGTCGCTCGCCGAGTTTTTCAGTTCTGGGCGTCTCCACTCTTGGGGTCGGTATCGGCCTGGCCACCCTGGTGTTCAGTGTGCTGAACGGCGTTCTACTGCGCCCCCTGGTCTATCCCGATGCGCATCGGTTGGTGACGTTGTGGCAGTTCGATGCTGCGAAGGCCGCTCGGGAAAAGCCGGCACCGGCCAACTTCCTCGATTGGCGGGAGCGCAGCCGGTCGTTCGAGCAGCTTGCAGCTGCCGTCCCGTACGGGTTCGACTTGCTTGGCGAGGGAGATCCGGTCGGGCTATCGGCATTTCAAATCACCGCAGGATGCCCGCAATTTAGGGATTGAGACGGTTTATCAGAACCTTGCGTTGTCACCGGCATTGTCGATTGCCGACAACATGTTTCTGGGCCGCGAATGGCGAAGCCCCGGAATAATGGGGTCGATCTTTCGCAAGATGGACCGTGCGGGGATGGAAAAGTTCGCGCGTGACAAGCTAAGCGAACTTGGGCTGATGACAATCCAGAACATCAATGTCGCGGTCGAATCCCTGTCGGGTGGCCAGCGTCAGGGTGTTGCCGTGGCACGGGCAGCAGCGTTCGGATCAAAGGTTGTAATCCTTGACGAGCCGACCGCTGCTTTGGGGGTGAAAGAAAGCCGCCGGGTATTGGAATTGATCCGCGATGTGCGAAGCCGGGGCATTCCGATTATCCTGATCAGCCACAACATGCCGCATGTGTTTGAAGTGGCGGACCGCATTCATATTCACCGTCTTGGGCGGCGGTTGTGTGTGATCGATCCGAAGGAACATTCGATGTCGGATGCGGTGGCCTATATGACGGGCGCGAAGCTGCCGGAAGGGGTGGTTGAGGTCGCATGACGCCCGGTGATATCGCCCGCGAAATTACCACGCGTGGGGCGGCGGCGGAGCGGTTTATCGTCGCGGTTGCTGGCCCCCCCGGGGCCGGCAAATCTACGATTGCGGGCAGTATTGCGAAAGCGATTGGTGCGGGCGCGCGGGTTGTGCCGATGGACGGGTTTCATCTTGATAACGCGGTGCTTGACAGGCTGGGACTGCGCGCCCGCAAGGGTGCGCCGGAAACCTTTGATGCGACCGGATTTTTGCATTTGATTCAGCGTCTTCGGGCAGGGGGCGACGCCGCCATTCCGGTTTTTGACAGGCATGCCGATCTGGCACGGGCAGGCGCCGATCTGGTGACCGTGGCGGATAAATATCTTATTGTGGAAGGCAATTACCTGCTGTTGAACGATACGCCATGGACCGATCTTGCACCGTTGTTTGACCTTACGATCTATATCGACGTCGCCGAGGCAGAGCTTGACCGCCGCCTTGTGGACCGTTGGCATCATCACGGCAAAACGGCTGTTGAGGCGCGGCACTGGATCGACAGCAATGATATGCCCAATATCCGGCGGGTGACGCGGGGGTCGCGGCAGGCTGATATTGTGATTGGCGATTAGGGTTAGGCAAAAATTTTCGTGCAAAAATTTTTGGCCCGAAGATTTTTCGACGAGAAATTTTCTTGATCAGGGCGTCATCGCCTTGCGCTGTTTGGCACGCTCGATCCCCAGTTGCCGTTCGCGCCAGATGATCAGGCAGCCTGCAAAAACCACCACTGATGCACCGATCAACATTGTGAAAGTGGGCACTTCGGCGAACACGAAGTAACCGATGCCAAGCGCGAAGATCATCGAGGCATAATCGAACGGAGCCACCACAGAGGCATCCGCCTCGCGGTAACTGGAGGTCAGGAAAATCTGGCCAACACCGCCCAAAAGGCCAGCACCGATAAGCAACGCGGCCTCATTCGGGCTTGGGATAACCCAACCAAAGGGCAGCGTGGCCAACGATAAAATTGTCGCCGTCAGGGAGAAGTAAAACACAATCGCCGGGGTCTTTTCGGTGTTGACCAATTTGCGCACAAACACTTGCGCAAGTGCTGCGAACACGGCACCGCCAAGAACCAAGATCGCGCCAAAAGCCTGAGCTTGGCTAAGATGATCGCCCGACATGATCGAAAGCCGGGGCCAGACCACGATAAGCACGCCCACAAGGCCCAAAGCCACAGCCGTGATGCGAAAGGCGCGCACGTCTTCGCCCAGAAACATCGCGGCGAAGATAACGGTCAGCAAGGGTGCTGTATACCCGATGGCGGTAACTTCGGGCAGGGGCAGATACCCCAAGCCTGCAAAGCCAAGGCCCATCGCGATAGTGCCGACAAGCCCGCGCCAGACATGGCCCATTGGGTTGTTTGCGCGAAACCCAGTGGCCAGTTCGCGGCGCATGGCAAGCCAAACGACGATAACAGGCATCGCAAAGAACGATCGGAAAAAGACGGCCTCGCCCGATGGCACGTTTGATGCGGTGGCCTTGATCAGGGACGCCATGGTGATGAACACGATGACAGACACAACTTTGTAGGCGATGCCGCGCAGGGGGCGCATGAAAACCTCTGGTATTTCTGTAAGGTTAGGTCAATCACTCTGGCCCATGCTGTGCAAGCGCTAATGGCCCTGACGTAAGGAGACTGTGATGACCAAATCCCCGATAGCGGACCTGATAGATCAGGGGCGCGGTCTTGTCCCGGCGGACTTGGTGCTGCGCGGCGGTTTGGTGTTTGACCTGATCACGGGTGACCTGAGCCCCGGCGATGTGGCGGTTTGCGGCGAGACGATTGTCGGGGTGTTTGACCACTATGATGGCGCGCGCGTGGTGGATGTGTCGGGGCAGATTTTGGTGCCGGGCTTCATCGACACACATCTGCATATCGAGTCCAGTCTGGTGACGCCGCATGAATTTGACCGCTGTGTGACACCGCGCGGGGTGACGACGGCGATTTGTGACCCGCATGAAATTGCTAATGTCTGCGGGTTGGTTGGCATTCAGTATTTTCTGGACTGTGCCGCGCAAACGGTGATGGATATTCGGGTGCAGCTGTCATCCTGCGTGCCGTCCACCCATATGGAAACCACCGGCGCACGGTTGGAAGCGGACGATCTGGTGCCGTTGATGGACCATCCCGGTGTCATCGGGCTTGCCGAATTCATGAATTATCCCGGTGTGTTGGCCAAAGATGCCGGGTGCCTGGCGAAGTTGGAGGCGTTTCGTGGGCGGCATATTGACGGCCATGCGCCGCTGTTGCGGGGCCGCGATCTGAACGGCTATATCGCGGCGGGCATCCGGACGGAGCATGAGGCGACGACCTATGCCGAAGGTTTGGAAAAGCTGCGCAAGGGCATGCGGGTGTTGATCCGGGAAGGGTCAGTTTCCAAGGATTTGCACGCGCTGGTGGGGCTGCTGACCGAACGTCATGCGCCCTATCTGGCCTTTTGCACCGATGACCGGAACCCGCTGGATATCGCGGAACATGGCCATCTTGACTACATGATCCGCACAGCGATTGCCCTTGGCGCGCCGCCGTTGGCGGTGTACCGGGCGGCCAGTCTTTCGGCGGCAGAAGCGTTTGGCTTGAAAGACCGTGGGCTGATTGCACCGGGCAAGCGGGCCGATATTGTGGTGATCGACAGTCTGCAAGGCTGCCATGCCAGCCGCGTTTTCGTAGCCGGAATTGAAGCAACGGATACCGCATTTGCGCTGCGCGGTCAGACTGCCCCGGTGGCGCGGCAGTCTGTGAAAGCGGCGGTGGTCGGGGCCGGGCAGTTCCGAACGGGTGGCAACCGGGTGGAGACGCCGGTGATTGGTATTCTGCCCGGCAAGATCATCACGGAGCATTTGACGTATGACATCGCCCCGGTAGACGGCGACAAACGCCCCGACATTGCGCGCGATCTGGTGAAAATAGCCGTGGTGGAACGGCACGGGGTGAACGGCAATATCGCGACCGGGTTTGTAAAAGGCTTTGGGCTACTGCGCGGGGCGATTGCATCAACCGTTTGCCACGATCATCACAATATCGCGGTGGTGGGGGCAGATTACGCCGATATGGCGTTGGCGGTAAATCGTCTGGGGCAGATCGAGGGCGGGTTTGTTGTTGTCGAAGGTGGGCGGGTGCTGGCCGAACTTGCGCTGCCGGTGGCAGGATTGATGAGCCTTGAGCCGTTTGAGCGGGTGCGCGACGCGCTGGTAGATCTGCGCGCGGCAGCACGGACTTTGGGCGTGACGCTGGAGGAGCCGTTTTTGCAGCTGGCGTTTTTGTGCCTGCCGGTTATCCCGCACCTGAAGATCACCGATCATGGCATGGTGGATGTGGACCGGTTTGAGGTGATGCCCTGAAGTCCGCGCAGCGGCTGGATCGGCCTCCGGCGGGGATATTTTAGAAGGCTCTAGACCATCAATCTGGCCAATTCTTTGTTGAGAGTATCGTTGTCTTTTCCCCAGCGCCACTCGCATTCCTTGAGGTGGAGGTTGAAATTCTTTGTGACGCCGTTGAACTTGGCGAGCCTGCGTTTTGTGAAGC
>JANOFE010000034.1:0-87787 GCA_031413495.1 Pseudorhodobacter sp.
CTGGACAGGCCCCGCGCCCTCGCATAATACCGCCCCACCCGACTGGCCCTGCCGGTGGGTCGTGTGCCCGGATAGCTCAGTTGGTAGAGCAGCGGATTGAAAATCCGCGTGTCGGCGGTTCAATTCCGTCTCCGGGCACCACTATTCTGGATATAATATCTTATCATCAATCACTTAAGTGGTGGCTTTTGCTTTACACCCTGACCTGCCTTTCGGTCGTCCCTTGTTCATAACGACAGTCTGGTTTGCTGATAGTCGTCGGCTTCGGGTTGGGCGAGCATGTCGGGCGTGGTGCCATGAGATGGATCAAGCACTGGCGTGCTCGGATGTCAGCGACGAACCGCTTGAGCTTTGCGTTTTCCTTTTCCAAGCGTTTCAGCTGCTGGGCGCAAGAAACTTCCATCGCGTCATACTTGACTTTCAGCTTGCAGAAGCGGGCTCGGGCCAAGCCCGCGCTTGCGACAAGACCACTGCCACAGCCGGCCCGGATTGCTGATTGTTGATCATCCCAATGATCTGCGTCGCGTTGAAGCGGCTCTTTTGCATGCGTCTGTTTCTTTGGGGGCAAGCAGGCTCGTAGTTAGGCTGGTGGCTCCAGGGGGGCTTTGCGTGAAATCTAGTCTGTTAACGGTTGACCGGCCTTCATATTTTTTTGATTTTCTATTTCTTGCGGGCCCAAGGATCTTACTGACCGGATTGCCAGTCGCGCAGCGCCTGCGAAAGCCGGTCCAGACCGTCGTGAAGCTGTACTGTCGCCCCGCCGCCGACGCCCAGCCGGATGTGATTGGACAGGTCGTAGGCACTGCCGGGTAGAACGAAAGTGCGATACGGCGGGGCAAGCAGAATGCGCGCGAAGGCATCACTGTCAAGGCCTTTGGGCAGCCGCGCAAGCCCGATCAGCCCTGCTTTCGGTGGCACCCAAGACAAAAGGTCTTGTGCCGCGACCCACGCGTTCATTTGCGCCAGATTGGCCGCGCCGACCTGCCGGGCGCGATCCAGCGCAGCGGCATATCGCCCGGGCCGCAGGGCCACTTCGGCGATCACCTCGCCCATGATATTCATGATCTCGCTGGAATTTTCGCGTAAGATCAACGCATCTCGCATGTGCTCTGCATCGGGGCAGATCATCCATCCAGTGCGTAGCCCTTGCAAACCCAGCGCCTTGCTGACCGACCCGGTGGTGATCCCGCGCGCGTAAAGTCCTGCTACGGATTGTGCTCGCGGACCCTCCCATTCCAGGCCTGCATAAACTTCGTCGACCAACAGCCACGCACCAACCCGGTCTGCGATGGCCACGACCTCGGCTATTTCGGCTGTGCTCATCAGATCACCGGTCGGATTGTTCGGGTTCGTCAAAAAGATCATTCGCGTGTTGGGGGTGACCGCCGCCGCCACCCGATCAATCGGCAAGCGCCAACCGTCTGCTTCCTCCCGCGCGACCTTGACGATTTCTGCTCCTTTGGCCTTGGCAAGCACTTCGGCTTGTGGCCAACCGGGTGTTTCAATCACAATTCGGTCGCCCGGTTGCAGGCGTTGCATGATCGACAGGTAATTCGCCTCCGCCGCGCCGGCGGTGATCAGCACATCGGCGGCGGTGCAAATGCCCGTCAGCCCCGCCTGCGCCAAGACATGATCACGCAGTTCGGGCAGCCCGCGAAAATCGCGGCCGTTCCAGTCCAACGATTGGTCTGGGTCCAGATCCGCCAGATAGTCGCCAAGCCGGGGTGAGGCAGAAAGAGAAAACCCAACAATCGCCTCGGGCGCGGCCTGGGTTGTTTCCAACAAGTATTGGAACAAAGTGTGGATCTTGACTTTCAACAGGACGCTCCGCTTCATCGCGCATGGGGGTGCGGCATGATGGATCAGATTTCGCTGAAGGGGAAACCCATTCGGCTGGCGGTATTGGACTATGGCCTGTTCGAGGTACATTCCGGCCCCCGCACGATTGGCATCTGCGGTTTTGCCGTTCAAACGGACGCGGGTGAGGTTGTGCTGATCGACACCGGTTTCCCAGAGAAATATGTCGTCGATGCTGTGGCCGCGACGGCAGAAGATGCGCTTGGCAGTTTTGGTCGCGTGCTGAAAATCACCTCTGAAAATACCCCCGATCGACAGCTTGCCAAGCTGGGGCTGTCAAAGGCCGACGTCACGCTGATGATCCAAAGCCACACCCATATTGATCACATCGGCCATATGGACGGCTTTGCGGATGTGCCGATCCTGATCGCAGCGGCCGAGCGCGCATTGCCACGCCCGCTTTATTGGTCAGGCAAACAAGCGATGGAATGGCCCAAACGCGACTATCATCTGGTGACCCAAGACTTCATGCTTGCGCCGGGGTTTGAGGTGCTGCTTTGCCCCGGTCACGCGCCGGGCCAGTTGGCCTTTATGGTCAAATTGCCGAACACGGGCTGGATTTTGCTGACATCAGATGCGATCAGCCGTGCTGCAGAGATTGACGAAGGTTTTGTGGGGTCGTGGGATATACCGCTGGCGATGCATCATGGCGACAGGCTGATGCAGCTGGCAGGCGAAAAAGATGCGCTGGTCATCTTTGGGCACAGCCCGCAGCAATGGCCCGACTTGCGCAAAGCGCCGGATTGGTTCACCTGACGTCCCGCCCTTGATTGAGAATGATGATATTGCCGCTGCAAATATCCCCGGCCTGCGATATCAGAAACCCAACCCATGCCGCGATTTCGGCCGGTTGCATGGCATGGCCGTGCGGCATTGCTGCGATGGCGCGGGCCAGCACATCCTTGGTCAGCACGTTGAAAAGTGGTGTCTCGGTCATTGCAGGCGCAAGCGAGTTTACCGAGATTTTGGCCCGCGCATAGCGGCGCGCCAGGTCCTTGGTCAATGTATCCAGCGCTGCTTTCGAGGCGCGGTAATGCGGTGGATCAAACACATCAAAATTATAGGCTCCGTTAGAGCTGATGTTCACGATCTTACGAACGCCCGGTCGCCGGTCCATCAGCGGGATCGCGGCCTGACAGCAGTGGAACGCACCGGAGAAATTGAGGGACATTTGCCGGTCTAGTTCCTGAGCCGGAATATTGGGAAAATCAGACATGAAACAGGTGCCTGCGTTGTTCACCAATGCATCGACACCACCATGATCTTTTGCGATCTGGTCGAATACAGACCTGATCGCGCCTGCATCGGTCAGATCAATGACGTGGCTGGTGAAGGCCGCGCTGGCCATACTGTCCAAGCCCGCCGCGTCGATATCCAGCCCCACCACATGTATGCCGTCCGCAAGCAACTGCGCGCTTATCGCCCGCCCAAGTCCGCCTGCTGCCCCGGTCACCACGGCTACGCGCGTCATATTGTCTACCCTCCGCTGCATTCGTACCGCACCTGACGAACGGTGCGATATCATCATAATCGAGGTTGTCAGCGCAAGGCCTCTGTCAAACTGGATTTGATAGTGGCGCTGTCATGGTTTGACCCTTTACCGGGATCGGGTTTCGTTCTGCGACACCCCTCGCACCCCGCCCAGAGCCGACCCGCCCCGAACTGACCCGCCCTGACCTGACATGGCCCAGTCAACCTGCCGCGTGTCGTGGCGAATTTTCTTGCCCGGTCCAAGCGGCAGACCTAGTGTCCACCCAATTAGACGAATTTTTTGGCGTTGCATTGCGGAATGGCGGGACCTGTCGCTGGAATTGGCCTTGTCTAAGTTGTTTATGCGCATGTTCGCCTGATGTCATATTCGGGAGAATAGGATGGGCGAGCGGCAGGGTTCAGATCATGATACCAGTTTGGATCATGTACGGGCGTTCGATCTGCATGGCCTGATTTCGCCGCTTGTCGCAGGTGTGATCCTTGAAGATGTCAGGCGATGCGCCGGTGATTTTGCCGCAGCGGTGCCTGCCATTGTGCTTTGTGCCGATCTGTCGGGATTTTCGATTGCCGGGGCCGCACTGACCCGGTCTGAGGCACGTGGCGCGGAAGAGTTGCGCGGCATCGTCAATGCGGTCTTTGGGCGTGTGACAGATGCCATTCAGTCTGCAGGTGGGCAGATCCTGCAGTTTTCGGGAGATGCGGTCACGGCAGCTTGGCCCTGTGCCAATGACCCGGCAGCGCAAACGCTACGTGCCATCGGTGCAGGGCTGGCTTTGCAAGAGGCCTGCCGAAAACTTTCGGTCACCGGGATGGCAGATTTGAAGATGCGGGTCACCCTTGCGCAGGGGGAGGTGTGGATTGCGCATTTGGCCATGGGTCTGGCCGCACGCGAAATAGTGATATGCGGCGATGTTTTCGATAGATTTCGCAGCGCAGACCGGTTCCGTGAGGGCGTGTTGTTGGATCAACCGCTTTGGGCACGGGTTGCGGCGGCGGTCAGTCCCCGCGCAACGGTAGCGACAGATGCGGTTGGCGTCCGGGTGATGACGCTTGACGGCGCAGTGCCGGTGACAGACCCTTCCGTTGATCGGGTCACGCCGCATTCTGCTGTCATTGCGGGCTACGTGCCGATTTTTCTGCGCGAGTTGCTGGAGGGCATTGCCACCGATTGGCTGGCGGAGTTTCGGTCAACCCAGATCCTTTTTGCGCGGTTTTCCGGGTTCAGGTTTCGTGGGACCGATGATTTGCCTGCTTTGGCGGCATTGGCGAACGAGTTGGGCCACGCCATTGATAGCAACGGCGGGGTGCGGCTGAAATTTGGCACCGACGATAAGGGTCTGATCCTGCTGGCGGCTTGGGGGCTGCAGGTTCGATCGTTTGAAGACAATGCAGAACGGGCGCTGGTTGCAGCGGCCATGGTACAGGACGCGGCCCAGAAGGCTGGCTTTGCGGCCAGCATTGGCGTCACTGGTGGTAAGGTGTTTGCAGGGCTTGTCGGGTCTGACCGCCACATGGAATATACCGTTATCGGTGATGCGGTGAACCGTGCGGCGGCCCTGTCAGGCGGGGCGACCGGGCAGACGCGGGTCGACGCGCACACGCAGAGTGCAGGGGCGAAACGGTTTCGCTTTGCAGATGCGGGTATTTTTACGCTGAAGGGTCAAGACGCCGCTGCGCATTTCATTTTGGCGGGCGAAGCGTTGGGGCAGGCCGATTACCGGGGTGTATTGGTTGGGCGGATGGCAGAGCGCGCGCAACTGGATGGGTTTGTGGCAGGGCTTAGCGCCAATGCCCCGCCCGGTCTGATCCATATCGTTGGTGAAGCAGGCTTGGGCAAATCACGGCTGGCGGGGTATCTTCAAACCCAGCTAAGCAATGCGGGCATCGCGACGTTGCGCATCAATGCCGATAGTCTGCGCCGCACCACAGGTTTTTACCCATGGCGTCAGGTCGTTGAAGCGCTTGTTGGCCCGGATGTCCGCGCCGATGATCTGGCCGGTTGGTTGAAGCACGAGTCCGGCCTCGCCGATCTGATCCCGCTGCTGAGCCCCGTCTTGCGCATGGCAATCCCGGATACAGACTTCACGGCAAGCCTGTTTGGCGGAGGGCGGGCGGAAAAAACCCAAACGGTCATTATTGGATTGCTGCAAGGGCTGATCGGCAGCACGCCTCAGGTGCTGATCGTCGAAGATGCGCATTGGTTCGATTCTGCCTCGTGGCAACTTTTGGAACGATTTTCACGCGTCTTCCC
Organism: Pseudorhodobacter sp.; assembly: GCA_031413495.1. Classification (GTDB taxonomy): domain Bacteria; phylum Pseudomonadota; class Alphaproteobacteria; order Rhodobacterales; family Rhodobacteraceae; genus JACMNW01. The sequence continues at coordinate 5,600 of JANOFE010000034.1, forward strand.
ACATGTCGCGATCACTGTTGTATCGCGTCCGTTGGACCGGGATGCACTGCCGTTTGAGGCGCGCAGGTTGCTGGACCGGCCCGATGCGCGCCTGATCCGCCTTGCGCCATTTTCCCGGGCAGAGTCGGCGGCGCTGGTTAATGGGGCGTTGAGCGTGGTCGAAAGCGCACCGGGGATCGTGGATTTGATTTACCGCCACGCCGAGGGGCACCCGTTGTTTACAGGTGCATTGGCCCAGTCCCTGCGCGATCAGCGGATGCTGCGGATCGAGGCGGGCTATGCGCATCTGCTGATGGGTGAAAAGGGCATGTCGCAGATTGCCTTTCCCGATGGGGTTGAAGGGGTGGTGGCGGAACGCATCGCGAGCTTAGCACCCGCCCTGCAACTGACGCTGAAAGTTGCGGCGGTGCTGGGCCGGACCTTCGATCTTGATCTTTTGTCGCAGTTGCACCCTGCGGGCACGGCGATTGCGGCACTGGCAGACGAGATTGCCGCCGCACAAAGGGCGGGGCTTGTCGAGCCGGTAGACGCGGAAAGTGGCAAGCACCGCTTTCACCACGCGATTATCGGTGATACCGCCTACAAGCTTTTGGTCAGCGATCAACGCCGCAAGTTGCACGCGAAAACGGCGGCCCTTCTGGACGCGCGCGGTGCCGCCGAGGAGTATCCCGCCGCATCACTTGCTTTGCTGGCCCACCATTTCGAACGGGCCGACCTGCACAATCAGGCTGTTGATTTCCTGTCACGTGCAGCAGAAAGTGCGCGGTCGGGCTATAACAATGCCGAAGTGGTGGATTTCCTGACCCGCGCTCTTAACATCGTGGAAAAACAGCCGCACCTTGCCAGCAGCGTCACCCGTGGTCACTGGAACCACAAGATTGCGGACGCGCTGAAGGCGCTGGGCCACTATAGCCGCGCGGCAGATTTTCTGTTTGAAAGCGCGCGTTTGTTGGACCGCGCCCCACCCAAAACCACGCGTGCTGCGCTGATGACTGCTTTGGGTGGCTATGCCGGATACAAACTGCGCCCGCACCGCGCACGCCAACCAGCCGCGACGCGCGACCCGATGATCGCCGCCGCCGAGATTAACATGACGCTGTCAGAGATACATTACGAGCTAAACAAGGTGCCGTTTTCGCTGGCCGAGGTGCTGCGTGGTGTGAACCTAGCCCGCAGCGGGGGCGGTGACAGCACGACGCTGGCCAAGATTTACATGGGTATGGCCCTCATCTCGCGCGCGCTGCCTTGGGCGCTGGATGGCAATGATTTGCAGGAAAAATCCATCGACATTGCGGAACGGCTGCGCGATTCGCCCACGATTTCATGGGTCTATATGGCGTCCGGCGTGTTTGAGATGGGCAAATGCGGCTGGGTGACGGGTGAAGCGCATTTTCGCCGTTCGATGGAGGTGGCGGACCTGTGCGGAGAGCGGAAGAACTGGGAGACTTCGATGTCATCGCTGGGCAACCTGAAACGGGTCGAAGGTCTGTTTGAACAGGCAATAGCCTGCAGCGACGCAACCCTTGCCGCCGCACGCGACCGCGACATCAGCCATTCGATTGCTTGGTCGCACAATGGCCGATTGCGCGATTTGTTGTGCCTGAACCGGCTGGAAGACGCGCGCGAAGATAGCCGGATTCTGAATCAGATCCTAAATGATCCCAAGAAAAAGGGCGATACCAACGACAATTCCAATGTGGTGGATGGCTACGCGCGGGCATTGCTGGCGCTGGTGGACGGAGATTTGGCGCGGGCACGCATCGGGCTGGACGATGCCATCGCCGTGGTGCGCGGGATGAGCCGTCCGCAGGTCTATATGGTGCAGAACACCAGTTTTCTGTGCGATGTGGTGTGGAATTTGTGGCGGCGAACCGGGGACAAATCGTTAATAGCGCACAGTGCAGTTGTGGCCAAAAGCGGCGGGCGGATGGCGCGGCAGTACCGCGCGGGTAAGCCATCCGCAGATCTGGCAGCTGGCGACGCAGCTTGGTATCGCGGCAAACAATCGGATGCCGCAAAGCACTGGCTGGCCTCGGCACAGGCGGCGGCAGAACGGGGGATGCGTTACAATCAGGCGCAGGCCTTGTTCCGATTGGATCAGGCCGAATGCGCCCCGACAGACCACGAAAGTCCCGGCTGGCAGGCCTTGTTGGCGCAACTGGGCATCGCGCGGCCCGAGATTTGGTCCATCGCCACAGGTTAGAGTTTGGCCCTAAAGTTCAGCGTCGTTCAAAAGCCGGGTTGTTGTCATCAGACGTCTGGCCAGAACTATGGCCAGCGTCCGGTGAAAGCGTGCCGCTGCCGCCGGATCGTCCTGCTCCATCAGGGCCAGGGCTGCGGCATCCATCCGCACCGCTGTGGCCTCGGTTTCGGCGATGATCGTCGCGGTGCGGTTGACGCCAGCATAATAGGCGATCTCGCCGACAATGGCCCCCGGCAGGAACCGGCTGACAATTCGGTGGGAGGTATTGCGATCAGTCACTGTCGCCCGCAGCCGACCGCTTAGCAAAAACACCAGATGGTCGGATTGCGCACCTTGGGCCAACAGTTCCTGACCCACCGCGAGTTTCATCCAGTAGCCGTATTTTTGCAGCAGATTTGTCGTATCGTCTTCCAGACCGAATGCGCCATCGACCACGTCTACGTCGCGCGCCCCTGCAAGCAGGTCTTCTTCGATCTGCAGAAGTACCTCGTCAAGATCGTCAGCCACGCGGAAATGGCCACGGCTTTCGGCGTTAAGGCGGCTAAAACGCGCGGCCAGCTTTGGCGAAAGGCCGGTCATGATCAATTGGATACCCTGCTGGCCACAGCTGCGCCCCAGACGTTCAAACGCCGCCCACGCCGACATATCCAGCCCGACAACCTTTTTAAGATCGACAATCGAAAAGCGCGGCTTGGGCGACTGCCCAAGTTGCCGTTGGATACGGTCTGCCAGTCTGCTGGCCGATCCGAAGAACAGATAACCTTCCAACCGGTCGATCCGCACGCAAGTGCCAAGGTCTGCCAGCAGGGCGACATCTTTTGGGGCCCGTTCTACGCGAGCATGAAAATTCGCGGCTGTTGTGCTTAACCGCGTCACATTGACCCCGGAATAGGTGATGACGAACAAAAGCACCGCCACTGTGATGCCAAAGCCAACCGCCGCCATAAAGCCGAAGACCAGCGCAATGACCGGCATCACCAGCACAATGGCCAGGTCGAGGCGCGGCATTGCCATTCCATGGTCACGGATCGCGGTCAGCATCAGGTCAAACCCCAGATACCAGACCACCGCCGCAAACAAACCGATCGGCAGATAGGCCAGTATCCCCGCCCCAAAGAACAGCGCAAATCCGGTCGCTGCAGCCACACTTAGCCCCGCCGCAGCCCCGACAATGCCAAAACGCCGCGCTAGCAACGTCTCTGACAGAATATGATAACCCACCGATCCGCCTGCCAACCCCGCCGTGATGTTTGCCAGACCAACGCCCTTCAACTCTCGCTCAAAATCAATCTCACGCTCGATAGCAAGTTCCAGCCCCGAGGCATTCAAGAGCGTGCCAAGCAGTGCTATGCCGATGATCGTGGCAATCACCGGAAATTGCGAAAGCAGCGCCGACCATTGGACATCGGCAACAAGATCAAGACTTAGCCCGCTGGCAAAAGATGCGCCCTGAAACGGGCCCAACAGCAGACCAAGCCCGCGCAGTGCCGCAAAATCAAGACCCATGATGGCAGTGATGGCGTAAAAGACTGCAAGACTAAGGGCCAGTGAAAGCGGAATTCCGAACCCGCTGGAGGATAGCCGTGACACTGCCACGACGGCACCAGCGACAACCAGCCAAGGCAACCACATCGGCCATTGCGCCAGCAGTTCGGTCAACCCAACCCCACCGGGCAGAACCATATCGAAGGCACCCTTTACCAGCAGCGCGCCCGAAGCCGCCAGAAACCCGCTGACCACCGGGAATGGCACGAACCGTACAAGATAACCCAGCTTTAGCTGGCCCATCGCATAGGCCGCGACCCCGGTGGCGATAGACGTGACCCCCACCAAAGCAACAACGGTCGAAAATGCGGACCCCGCAGTTAGACCGGGCAGGGCCGCGATGGAGGCCGCGCAGAGCGACAACAGGATGGTGCTAACATCCTGCGGCTGCACCAGAGTGCCACGGTACGACAGCGTCATTGGCCCGATAAGGGCCATGATCATTGCCCCGATCAAGGTAAGTCCGATGCCTTGGCTAAGAAATGGCGCAAGCGGTCCGGTGTAGATGATCGCCGCGAACGACAGGGCAAATGTTACTGCCATTGACCCAACGATAGCCGCCGTCGAGAACGCTTTCAACGCACCGTAAAGCAAAGATTTTTCAGCAGCCGGACGAATTTTAGTTGTGTGCATGCGTATAAATCCCCTCGGAATTAAGAAGGAACGATTTTGGTTCAAACAGCAAGTCTTACAGCGGCTTAGGGTCTTGAAATTCGTCCGGGCAATCTGATTGCATGATCCAACCAAGCGATCACCAGCAGTCGAACCCGGTTGAAAATTTTTAAGTCCAACGGACGGCATCAGGGTTTATGCCGCCTTAGCCACACTCCTGTTCGATCCAGTTCCATAGGGAAATGACGGGTGCGCGTGCAAAGTTGCGGGTCCAACACGACATGCAGAAGGGTTCTTTGCGCCCCAGTGGTGCAGTACAAGCTTGCACCAGCGTTCCCTGCTGCAGGGCCTGATGCGCCAGCCGCTTGGACGCCAAACACACGCCAAGACCAAGAATTGCGGCTTGCAGCATCTGGCCGGTATCGGAAAAGTTGATGCCGCGGGTAAACTCTGACCGCGCAGAGCCGACCTGTGCGAACCACGTTTGCCAATCGTTCAGCGTCTCGTCGAACAAAAGCGGTGCCAGGTCCAGTCGCTGTGCGTCGGTAAAATCGGGCAGGCCTGCCGCAAGTTGCGGTGAACAAAGGGGCACAAGCGGGTCTTCTGCCAGCAAGATTGACCGCGCGCCGGGGTCAATCCAGCGTGTGTTGCCAAGTACAATATCGAACTCGGCTTCCTCGGACACATGGACCTCGTCGCTGGTATGCACCCAAGGGTCCATCCAGGGAAAAGCGTCGCGCAAGGCAGGAAGGCGCGGGATAAACCAGCCGGTTGCAAGGGCTGACGGCATCATGATGATGACCGAACCCGGCTTGGAATAGGCGTTCAGGCGGCGCACCCCGTGGCGCAATTCCTCTAGCGCGTTCTGCGCGGTTATCAGAAAATCGTGGCCTGCATCGACCAGCTCGATCCGCCGCCCAATGCGGCGAAACAGTGGCTGGCCAAGGTGATTTTCCAGCACACGCACCTGGTGGCTGATGGCCGACTGCGTAATGTGCAACTCCTCCGCCGCACGCGAAAAGCTATGCAGTCTGGCTGCGGCTTCGAAACCGATCAGGGTGGAGAGAGGTGGCAGGCCACGATAGGTATTCATGAGCTATTTCGATTGAATGGAAAAGAAATCGGCGTTTTGCCAATGGTAAGGCTCATCCTATCCTGGCGTCCAGCCCAATTTTGCCGAGGATTCGATGACACGCCACACCCCCGCCCGTTTTGCCGCCAGCCCAAAGTCGTTGGGATTTCATATGCCTGCTGAATATGCGCCGCACAAGCGCAGCTGGATGATGTGGCCAACCCGTACCGAGGTTTGGCCGGACATGGACGCGACCAAGCGCGATTATGCCAAAGTAGCGCAGGCGATTGCCGAGTTTGAGCCGATGTGCATGGCTGTGCGCCCCGAAGATGCCGCTGAGGCGCGGGCGATTTTGGGCGCCGGGATCGAGCTGTTTGAGGTGCCGCTGGATGACAGTTGGGCGCGCGATGCCGGCCCGAATTTCGTGGTGGACGGCAAGGGGGGCAAGGCTGCCAGCCTTTTCACCTTCTCTGCCTGGGGTGGCAAATATGCGCCGTTTGACAAGGACGCGGCCTTTGGCGCGGCAGTGGCGGCGCGCGAAAGGATGGCGGTGTTCAAATCGCCGCTGCTGGCGGAAGGCGGCGGGGTGACAGTGGACGGCGAAGGCACCATCATCACCACCGACACTTGCTTTTTAAACCCCAACCGCAACCCCAGTTGGACGCGCGAACAGGTGACGCAAGAACTGCTGGAAACCCTTGGTGGCGAAAAGGTGATCTGGCTGCCGGGCAATGCCGATGAAACCGAAACCGACGGGCATGTCGATGGTATTGCAGTATTTGTGGCACCTGGCGTGGTGCTGATTGAAGGCGCGGATGACCCCACCGACCCATGGCGGCACATCAAGCAGGCCAACATCGACGCGCTGCGCGGCCAGACCGATGCGCGTGGCCGCGAGATCCGCATGGTCACCATCCCTGAGGCCGAAGAAAGCTGTATCATTGGTGAGAAATTCTGCCGGTCCTACGTCAACTGCTATTTCGTGAACGGCGGTGTGATTATGCCAGAATATGGCACGCCGAATGATGCGGTCGCGCGCGATATCTTCCAAAGCCTGTTTCCGACCTACCGTATCCGCGGGGTCCATATCCCCAACATCTGCCTTGGCGGTGGTGGCATCCATTGCATTACCCAGCAGGAGCCAGCATGACAGCGCTTCCCCCCGATGCTTTTGGCTTGCCTCTGCCAGAAGGGGCTATTGGCCTGCATATTGAGGCTGCGTTTCAACACTTTGGGTCGTCCTGTTTGTCGCTGCGTGAGGCAGAGGTGGTGCGGCTTATTTTGCGCGGACATTCCAGCAAGGTCATCGCGCGGATGCTGGGCAACAGTCCTGAAACTGTGAAAGTCTATCGCAAGCGGATACATACCAAACTTGCCCTAGGTTCGACCGCCGAGCTATTTTCGTTGTTTATGGCGGCACTTTGCGCCACCCCTCAGGGGGCTGGGGATGACCCGCTTTCTTATCTGACCAAAGGCGGAGTTCACGCCTATTCGTGACGTTGCACAGAGGATTTCCTGATGATGAGCCGCCGTTTCGCAATCCGATCTGCCGCCGCTGTTGGGGCGCTTTCGGTTCTGCCGCGCCGGGGTGGCGCCAAGACCACTGCCGCCGCGCCAGGCTTTTGGTATCCTGAGGAAAGCGATCCGCACGCGCGCACCTTCATGCAATGGCCGGTAAACCGGGTTGTTTATGACGATGGCGATTTTTTGTTCGATCTGCAAACAACCATCGCTGACATCGCCAATACGATTGCTGCATTTGAGCCGGTGGTGATGCTGGCCGCAGCCGAACACCATAAGGCGATCAAGCGCCGAGTCGCGGGCGCCGTTGAACTGTGGGATATTCCCACCGATGATCTGTGGGCACGCGATTCCGGGCCGTCATTCGTAGTTGATGGTAAGGGTGGGCTTGCGGTGACACAGTTCAACTTTAACGGTTGGGGGGCCAAACAGGTGCATGGCAATGACGGCAAGATTGCTGCGGCCGTGGCCGAACGACTTGGCTTGCCCATCTTTGATGCGGGGTTGGTGGGCGAGGCGGGCGGGGTGGAAACCGATGGCCATGGCACGCTGATGGCGCATGAAAGTTCATGGGTCAATCCCAACCGCAATGCAGGGTCAAAGGCGCAGATTGAAGCGATGCTATTGCAAACCATGGGCGCGCAAAAGATCATCTGGGCACCCGGCATCAAAGGCGCGGACATTACCGATTACCACATCGATGCGCTGGCGCGGTTTGTGGAACCTGGTAAGGTATTGATTCAGATGAGCGATACTGTGGACCCGGACGATCCGTGGTCGGTGGCAGCCCATCAGACCCACGATGTTCTGGCTGGTGCCACAGATGCGGTGGGGCGCAAGCTGGAACTGGTGGTGCTGCCCGAAGCTTATGACACAAGGGTGGACAGCCCGGATTTCGTGGCATCTTACGTCAACTATTACGTCTGCAACGGAGCAGTGATTGCGGCCGAGTTCGGCGACAGCGAGGCCGACGCCGAGGCTGCCGCAACGCTTGCCAATCTTTACCCCGGACGCGAAATCGTCTTGCTTAACGTGGATGCTGTGGGCGAAGTGGGCGGCGGCATCCATTGTGCCACGCACGAGCAACCGAAAGTGTAGGCTTTGCCCAATTGGCTGACCCGGAACGCCGCAGCCCTTGAGGCGGTTGGTGCCATTGTCACCGCCTTTGCCGCTTTGACGGCCTTGGTGGTGATCCCCTATCAGGTGGCGCAGGCTGACCGCATTCAGCGCGACCAGACCGCGCGTGAGATTTACCGCGAGTTCCTGAACCTGACGGTGCAAAAGCCCGAACTGGCGCACGCCGACTATTGTGCGCTGCGCGACCCCAACCAGATCACCGCCTATGCGGCTTATGTTGAATACCTGCTTTATACGTCTGAGCAGATGATCGACACCTCCGCTGATTGGCGCGCCCCGATGGCAAGTTATTTGGGCGATCATCTGCCATACCTGTGTTCAGAAGGCATCTGGGACGCGCAGTCAGAGGATATTCAAGATCTGGTGGCCGAGCTGGCGCTGATCTGTACGGCAGAGGTTCAGTGCAAATAGGGGCGGCGGGACCGCCCCCGGTGCTGTTATGCTGCCCGGCTGTCATGGCGGGTGATTAGACCATAGGTTTCGGGCCGCCGGTCACGCCAGGTGCCCCAGCCTTGCCGGTATGCGCGGGTGGCATCGAGGTCGATTTTCGCTGTCAGGTAGGTTTCATCAACCCGGTTTGCTTCGGTCAGTTTCAGGCCGGTGTGGTCGGCAATGAAGGATGATCCATAGAAGGTCATTTCCAGATTTGGCCCGGTTTCGATGCCCACCCGGTTGGACGCAACGACCGGTACCATGTTGGCCGCCGCGTGGCCCTGCATGGTGCGCTGCCAGTGGCACGCAGAATCGAAATCGGGCTGCCCCGGTTCCGATCCGATGGCGGTGGGGAACAGTAGCACCTCGGCCCCCAGAATGGCCAGCGAGCGGGCGGTTTCGGGGAACCACTGGTCCCAGCAAATGCCACAGCCGACCTTTGCAAACCGGGTTTCGAACACCTTGAACCCGGTATCTCCGGGGGTGAAGTAATACTTCTCCTCATACCCCGTGGCATGCGGGATATGGGTTTTGCGGTAGTTGCCAAGCACCGCACCATCGGCGTCGATCATCGCCAGCGAGTTGAAGAACGTGTTCCCCGCCGCTTCGTAATAGCTGATGGGCAACACAACGCCCAACCGTTTGGCCAGCACCGCAAAATGCTGCACCGCGCGGTCGGCCTCCATCGGTTTGGCATAGCGCTGAAAGCCATAGTCTTTCTCGATGCAGAAATACGGCGTCTGGAACAATTCCTGCAGCAGGATGATCTGCGCGCCGTCTTCGGCCGCGAGCAGAACCTGTTCTTCGGCCTTCTGGATGTTTTCATCCAGATCCCAAGAACAGGCCATCTGCGTGGCGGCCAGTGTCACGATTGCCATGGTTCTTCCTTTCAGTTCAACAGTTTGGTCCAGACCTTGTCGATCAACTCAGTGGCGGCTGCCGAGCAGGTCGGGATGAATTCCGGGGCGGGTGCATCTGCAGGAGGCGTGATTTCAGGCGCGGCTGCAAGGGCAGGTTCAACAAAGGCCTCAGACCCTTTGATGCCGTTGGAATAGCGGGCGTAATTGGTGATCATTGCCGCATTTTCCGGGGCCATGGCAAAGTTGATAAAGGCTTTGGCGGTTTCAAGATTTGGCGCGCCTTTGGCGACGGCCAGATTGTCCATCCAGCCAGTATAGCCTTCGTCCGGGTAAACATAGACGATGCTGGCCTTTTCGTCCCGCGCCCGCATCGCATAGCCGTTCCAGCTCATCGACACCACGGCTTCGCCCGAAACCAGCAGTTCTTTGGTTTCACTGTCATAGGATTTTACCCATTCCTTCTGGGTTTCCAACAGGTCCAGCACCCGTTTCATATCCTCGGGGCTTTCCGAACAGCGTGGCACGCCCAGATAGCGTTCAGCCATGTTAATAACATCATTCATGTCACGCAGCATATTGATGCGGCCCTTCACGTCCTCTGCCGGATCGAACAGCACAGCAAGCGACGAAATATCCCCCTTAACCACAGCAGTATCAACCGCAAAGGCCGTTGAGCCCCAAGCCCATGGCGCTGAATATTCGCGCTTGGGGTCCCAATAGACCTCGCGCCAGCGATCATCGACATGGGCGTAATTCAGCATGGCGAATACGTCGATCTTCTCGACCATGCCTTCGGCGATCAGCACTTGCATGGTGGCATCGCCAGGCACGATCAGGTCATAGCCCGCGCCGCCGCTGCGCAGCTTGGCGATCATCGTCTCCATGCTGTCGTAGCTGTCGATATGGACCTTTACCCCGAATTCCGTCTCAAATTTGGCGACCAGATCGGGGGGCGTGTATTCGCCCCAAGTGTAGATGAACAGATCCCCTTCGGCAAAGGCGGGAGCGGCGGTCAAGAGCAGTATGGTGAGGGCACGCATGTGACTTCCTTTCAGATTGACGGGTTCAGGTTTTTTTGCGGGCGATCAGGCCCGAAACGATGACGACAACGGCAGAGACAAGCACCATCAGCGACGACACCGCGTTGACCTCGGGTGTGATGCCAAGGCGCAGCATCGAATAGATGTGAACGGGCAGTGTGGTTGATCCGGGGCCTGACAGCATCGACGAGATGATAAAATCATCCAGCGACACGATGAAGGCCAACAGCCAGCCAGACATCAGGCCGGGGGCCAAAAGCGGCAGCGTGATCAGGGTAAAGCGGCGCAGGGGTGGGGCGTAAAGATCGGCGCCAGCTGCCTCAAGGCTTGGGTCCATCAAGGCCAGTCGGGCTGCAATGGGCAAATAGGCAAACGGGATGCAAAATGTGGTATGTGCGATTGCCAATGCAGGAAAACCAAGGCCAAGGCCGATGCTGGAAAAAAAGATCAGCGTGGCAATGGCGGTGACAATCTCTGGCACCATCAGCGGAAAGTTCAGGACCGCATATGCCCCAGCCTTGCGGCGCAGTTTCATCCGCACCATCGCCAATGCGGCGGCGACGGCCATGATCGTGGCGAGGCTTGCGGCAACCACCGCTAAAAGCAGTGAATTCAGCGCCGCATTGCCAATCTCTTCGTTGGCAAAGACGGTATGATACCAGCGCAACGAAATGCCATCGAGGCGGCTGATCGAACGGCCGTCATTGAAAGAATACAACATCAGAAACAGGATCGGCGCGTAAAGAAACGCGACGGCCAGTGTGGCCGTGACACCAAAACCCGGCAGGTTGCGAATGTCTTTTGCGCGCGTGTCGAAGCGGGCCATTACGACTCCTCCTTTGCTGCGCGACGGGCGACGACAAACAGCGCCACCAATGTGACCGCCATCAGGATCGTTGAAAGGGCGGCCCCAAACGGCCAGTTGCGACTGCCCTGAAACTGCATCCCGATCAGGTTGCCCAGCATCAGCGTTTTGCCACCGCCAAGGATATCAGGGGCAAGATAAGACCCGATGCCGGGTATGAAAACCAGCAGGCCCCCCGCAATCAGACCGGGTCGTAAGATGGGCAGAACCACCGCAAGAAAAGCTCTGCGGCGGTTGGCATGCAGGTCATAGGCGGCCTCCAGCAGGGAAAAGTCAAAGCGTTCAATGGCTGCATAAAGCGGCAGGATCATGAAGGGCAGAAAGGATGACACCAACCCCAGCCCAATTGCAAAGTTGTTATAGGCAAGCGGCAGCGGGCCGTCAGTCAGGCCGATGGATTGCAACGCACCGTTAATCGGACCCTCATCCCGCAGGATCAGCAGCAAAGCGATGGTGCGCACCAGCAGGTTTACCCAGTAAGGCACAGTGACCATCATCAGCCAAAGTGATTTCTGCGCCGGGGGCCGCGTGGCTATGAACCACGCAGTCGGCAAGCCGATGATCAGGCACAGGATGGTGGCGATCCCGGCTTGCAGGACCGACCGGCCAAGGATTTTCAGGTAATCCGTATTGAAGGTCAGCGAGTTATCAAAAATGTCGCGCTCAAAAGCCAAACGGATGTAGGCATCAGCCGATGGCTGCCAGATCACACCGCCATATTGCGCCGGGGTCAGGACCGAATAAAGCGTTGTTACCGCAATGGGCAACGCCATGAAGATCAGGATCGTCGCCAGTGCCGGGGCAAGAAGAAGGGTGGGCAGCCTCATGATGCCAGCACCCGCACTGCGCCCTTTTCAGGTCGCAGATAAACCAGATCGCCAGAGGAAAAGTCCTGCGTCCCGCGCGTGCCGCCCCTAGGCAAGGTCACATGCAACGGTACTTCGGCCCCGTTCAGGCGGAACGAAAGCTCATTGCCCATATAAATGCGCTCGGCCACCTGCAGTGGCCCCAGATCGCCCGGCTGTCGTTGTGTTTCGTTGACCATACTCAGCCGCTCTGGCCGAATGGCAAGCGTGACCGCATCCCCCACTGCGCCGGACGCCGGGATGATGCCAAGACCCGCAGCCTCGGCACCTTGCGGGCCAATCCGTGCCGGGATCAGGTTTGCGCCACCGATGAAATCGGCGACAAAGCGGTTGGCAGGCGTCTCATAAATCTCGTCAGGCCGCCCGATCTGTTGGATGCGCCCGCCCTGCATTACGGCGATGCGATCAGACATTGCCAGCGCTTCGTCCTGATCGTGGGTGACAAAGACAAAGGTGATGCCGGTTTCGCGCTGCAAAGCCTTTAGTTCTGACCGCATCCGCTGGCGCAGTTTGGCATCCAGCGCCGACAACGGCTCATCCAGCAGCAGTATTTTTGGGCCCGGAGCCAGCGCGCGCGCCAGCGCCACCCGCTGCTTTTGCCCGCCGGACAGCTGATCTGGGCGACGATCTTCCATGCCCTCCAGCCCAACCAGTGCCACCATCTTTGCAACTGTTGCCGCGATTTCCACCCTTGGCCGCCCCAACATCCGCAGCGCAAAACCCACGTTCTGTGCCACAGTCAGATGCGGAAACAGGGCATAGTGCTGAAACACAGTGTTCACTGGGCGGTCTTCCGGCGGCAAACCCGCTACATTACGACCAAAGATGGCAATCTCGCCGGTCGTCGGCTGGTCAAACCCCCCGATCAGCCGCAACAGCGTGGTTTTGCCGCAGCCGGACGGACCCAGCAGGGTAAAAAATTCATTGGCACCGATGCTGAGGTCAATCCCATCCAGCGCACGATGGGCCGAGGCCCCTTTGCCGTAAGACCGGCTTAGGTCAACCAAGCGGCATGCGTTCAATTCATCGCCCAAGACCCGAATTCCCCCACGCACCGGCATAGACCGTACCATGCACGTCATGGCGTGAAGTCGTCATGTCACCATGAAGGGGTATCTTATCCGAAACACTTCGCAGCTAGCGCAACCGCAGCGCTTGCCTTTGCCGAGTCACATGGTGCCACGCCTGATGTCGCTTTCGCCATGACGAAAATAGTCATCTAGGTCTTAACTGCAGAGGGCGCTTAGGTCACCACTATATGCCGCCATTATCTCATGCGTCAGGCTCAAGCCGTTTTGTCTTTTTGTTCAAGAATTCGCCAAGGCGATGCTGGATATCGGGATTGGTCTGCACCGCCGCGGCCAGCAAGGCTTCGGCGAACATTCCGTCCGTGCTGGACATATCATTGATCCGGGCAATCCCGGTGACAATTGCGAAGTTTGTCATTGGCGGGTGGGTGGCAATTTGTTTGGCCAATGCCTTGGCACGAGACAGGGTTTCGCTGTCAGGCACAATTTCATGGGCAAGTCCAAGATCAAACCCCCTTTGCACGTCATAGGTGCGGGCCGACAGCATCAAATCGACCATGCGGGCCGGAGTGATGATCCGACCGACACGCACAGTCGCACCGCCTCCGGTAAAGATACCGCGCTGGCCTTCTGGAAGGGCAAAAAATGTCGATGATCCGGCTATGCGCACATGCGTCGCCGCGGCGAGTTCAAGACCACCACCAACCACGGCCCCCGTCAAAGCCGCCACAACCGGAATGCCGCCAAACTGAATGAGGTCAAACGTCCGGTGCCAGTTCTGACACATCTTCATGAATTCAATCGGCGTGCGTTTTTTATCGTGATGTTCACGCAGATCAAGCCCGGCACAAAAATGGGGGCCTTGCGCAGCCAAAACAAAACACCGAGTGCCTTCAGGCGGCTCTTTAAAAACCTGTTCGATCTCTGCCAACATGGCGTCGCCGATGGCATTGCGGCGGTCCTCGCGTGCCAGCGTCACAACGGTCACATCCATGTCGCGCTCAACAGTGATGAATTTGTATATCATGGTTAGAACCCTTTGCCGGTTGCGCGCCCAACGAATGAACCCGCGAGCGAAGTTTGTGTTTTCAATCTTTCAGGGGGACGTTTTCGGAATTTCTTCCGACAGGTATGTTTTTGATACCTTAAACCCCGCAAGATTGAAGCTATGCCATCTGTTTCAGAAAAACTCCCCGGTACAGCCTTGGGCTGCCCGGGTCAATTTTCACGGGCTTGGATTTGCAGGTCAGGCTTTGGCGCGTTCCACGTAGGAATTGTCTTCGGTGGAAATCACAATGCGCGTGCCAGTGCCGATGTGCGGCGGGACCATCACACGCAGGCCGTTCGAAAGGATTGCGGGTTTGTAAGATGACGAAGCGGTTTGTCCCTTCATCACAGGTTCGGTTTCGGTGATTTCCACCGTCACGCGAATGGGCAACTCGATCGAGATCGCGACCCCCTGATAGGTTTTAAGCGCGACGCGGATACCATCCACAAGGAACACTTTTTGATCGCCGACAACGTCTGCGGAAACGGCAACCTGTTCATAACTGACGGGTTCCATGAAGTGAAAACCTTCGCCGTCTTCATACAGAAAGTCATAGTCGCGTTCATCCACATGGGCGCGCTCTACCTGTTCAGTGGTGCGCCAGCGTTCAGATACCTTCACCCCGTCTGATATGCGGCGCATGTCAATCTGAGTGGTCGGCGTGCCCTTGCCGGGGTGAAAATTCTCGGCCGTCAGGACGACATAAAGACGTCCGTCCAGTTCGACCACATTTCCTTTGCGCAGGCTGGACGCGATGACTTTCACGGAAGCTTCCTTGTTATGCAGAGCAGCGCCGGATATGTGGCGCGCAGTTGCAAAGGGGCCTAGCCTATCTTGCCGAGAATCTCCAGCCGAAAGCCGCGTTGCCATGTCAAAGCCAGATAACAGCCTATCGTCGCCTTGGTGGACACCGGCCGTTCATGCCGACCGCCGCCCGCTTTTGTTGGCGCGCAACCGCATACAGGCCGGGTTGCGGGGCTATTTGGCGGGTGAAGGATTTATAGAGGTTGATCCGGCGGCCTTGCAAATATCGCCGGGCAATGAAGCGCACCTGCATGGATTCGCGACAGTGGCTATCGGCAATGACGGCGTAGGGCGGCCAATGTATCTGCACACATCACCCGAATTCGCGATGAAAAAGCTGTTGGCGGCGGGTGAGGTACGGATCGCATCCTTTGCGCATGTCTGGCGCAACCGGGAACGGGGGCCACTGCATAGCCCGGAATTTACCATGCTGGAATGGTATCGGGTGGGCGAGGCATACGACGTGCTTATGCAGGATTGTGCGGCGATGCTGCGATTGGCGGCAGACAGGGCCGGGGCCAAGGTTCTGCGCTACCGTGGCCGGGAATGTGACCCGTTTGCAGATTTTGAGCGTATCAGTGTTGTCGAGGCGTTTCAGCGCTATGCGGGCATTGATCTGTTGGCCAGCATTGCGGCAGACGGGTCCACCGACGTGGCTGTGCTGGGGGCGGCTTTGGATATGGTTGGCATAAAGCGGGCGGCTGATGACACGTGGTCTGATATGCTAAGCCGCGCGTTGGTAGAGCGTGTTGAGCCAAACCTAGGGCTTGGCCGGATGACCGTGCTGGACAGGTATCCCGCTGCAGAGGCGGCGCTGGCCCGACCGGTGCAGGATGATCCGCGTGTGGCAGAACGGTTTGAGGTTTATGCCTGCGGGGTAGAGCTTGCCAATGGCTTTGGCGAATTGACCAATCCGGTGGAACAGCGGCGGCGGTTTGGCCTTGAGATGGATGAAAAAGCGCGCGTTCACGGCGAGCGTTATCCACTGGACGAAGATTTTCTCGCGGCGCTGGCATTTATGCCGCCTGCCAGCGGCATCGCTTTGGGGTTTGACAGGCTGGTGATGCTGGCAACGGGTGCTGCGCGCATTGATGATGTCATCTGGACCCCGATCGCGGAACGTTAGGTTTTCCCCAATATTCAGGGCAAGCTATTGTTTGGCTGGCGATCGAGAAATTCGATTGCCCGCGCAAAGCAAGGCTGCTGCGGCCGTTGAATTACAGCGGTGCCAATTGGTTTTGGCGCGGTGCATGCGTGCCGATTCTGATGCCTGGCCAGTTCTTTGTTTGCGAAATCTTTGATCCTAATGCCCCTGGATGATGAAAACTTAAGCAAAATGCTGCAATGCGGCATTTTTGATGCGGCAACGCAGCGCTTGCGTCAGGGCGATGCTTGACCATCCGGCGCATGGCAACCGACGATCTTCCCAAACAATGCAACACTTGTTGACCGCGACCCATCAAAGGACAGTCACACATGAAACCAATAGCCACTCTGATTGCGACTTTAGCACTGACAGGTGCGGCGCACGCGGAAACTTCCGGCATCGAGAAAGACGAGCTGACGCTTGGATTTATCAAGCTGACCGATATGGCACCCTTGGCGATTGCCAAAGAAAAAGGGTTTTTTGAGGATGAAGGTCTGTACGTAACCCTAGAAGCGCAGTCGAATTGGAAGGTGCTGCTGGACCGGGTAATTGGCGGTGAACTTGACGGCGCGCATATGTTGGCAGGCCAGCCTATTGCCGCAACGATTGGCTATGGCACCAAAGGGGCCGTGATCACGCCGTTTTCGATGGACCTGAACGGCAACGCCATCACCGTATCCAACGCCGTGTGGGAGGCGATGAAGCCGAATGTGGCGCTTGATGCAGATGGAAAGCCTGTGCATCCGATTCCGGCATCGGCATTGAAACCAGTGGTCGAGGCCTATGCCGCAGACGGCAAGCCGTTCAACCTTGGTATGGTTTTTCCGGTTTCAACCCATAACTACGAACTGCGCTATTGGCTGGCTGCGGGCGGCATTCACCCAGGATTTTACAGCCCTGATGATGTATCGGGGCAAATCGGCGGCGATGTGCTGATTTCCGTGACCCCCCCACCACAAATGCCGTCAACATTGGAGGCGGGTACCATTCTTGGCTATGCCGTGGGAGAGCCTTGGAATCAGGCAGCAGTTTCCAAGGGCATTGGTGTGCCAGTGATCACGGACGCCGACATTTGGAAGAATAATCCGGAAAAAGTGTTTGGTCTGACGGCGGAATTCGCGGCGGCCAACCCTAATACAACCCTTGCATTGACCAAAGCATTGATCCGTGCGGCGATCTGGCTGGACGAAGGCGATAACATCAACCGTGCCGAAGCTGTCGAAATTCTGGCGCGGTCAGAATATGTCGGGGCAGATGCTGCGATCATTTCCAATTCGATGACTGGCACCTTTGAGTTTGAGGCAGGTGACACGCGCCCCGCGCCCGATTTCAACGTGTTTTTCCGTTATAACGCGACTTTCCCTTATGCATCGGATGCCGTCTGGTATCTGACCCAGATGCGTCGTTGGGGGCAGATTTCCGAAGCAAAACCAGACACTTGGTATGATGAAACGGCCAAGGCGGTTTACAAATCAGATATCTACAAAGTCGCCGCTGAAGCGCTTATCGCGGATGGGCTTGCCAGTGCTGACATGTTTGATTTCGATGCAGACGGTTACCGCGCGCCGGTAGCCGATTTCATCGACGGCATATCTTACGATGGCAAAACACCCAACGCCTACATTGAGGCGCTGACCATTGGGTTGAAGGGCAGCCAGACGGTTGCCGGTGGCGAAATTATCAATTGACCAGTTGTTTAGCGCCCAAACTAGTGGCGCAGGGCGCGTCTTGGAGGACATAACTTGACTGCAATCGACACGACCCAGATACGCGATGACGCCGCAGCGGCGCGTCACTCAAGGCGTTTTACCTCGATCACCAAACTTGATGGTTGGTTCAAGATCTTGGGATTGCCTTGGCTGACACCGATCTTAAAAATCATCGCTGGAGATGCGCCAAAGGCTCAACTGCGAGAGCTGTGGCGCTTGCTTGGCGTGCCACTTGTTGCCATTGCAGGGTTCCTTGCCCTTTGGGCACTGCTGGCGCCAACTGTTCAAACGTCACTTGGCGCGATACCCGGACCTGCCGCTGTTTGGGAACAGGCGTTGGTTCTGCACGAAGATGCCGGTGCCGAACGACTGAAAGAAGCGGAATTCTTTGCCAAACAAGATGCCAAAAATCTTGCACTGGTGGCGGCAGGCAAGGCGGATGAGGTGAAGGATCGCGCCTACACCGGCAAGCCGACCTATTATGACCAAATCTGGACCTCTATCACTACCGTTTTTGCGGGCTTCCTGTTTGCCACAGCAATTGCTGTGCCATTGGGCATTGTCACGGGGCTGTCGCCGATGGCGAACGCGGCTATCAACCCGCTTGTGCAGATCTTCAAACCGGTCTCGCCGTTGGCATGGTTGCCGATTGTCACCATGGTGGTATCGGCGGTTTATGCAGGCGGCGAAGGGGGACTTTCGAAATCGTTCCTGATCTCGGCCATCACGGTGACGTTGTGTTCGCTGTGGCCGACACTGATCAACACGGCGCTGGGCGTGGCGTCGATTGACAAGGATTTGGTTAATGTCGGCCGTGTATTGAAGCTTTCACCTTGGGTGAAAATCACCCGTCTTGTGTTGCCATCTGCGCTGCCGCTGATCTTTACCGGGCTGCGCTTGTCTTTGGGTGTGGGTTGGATGGTGCTGATTGCAGCCGAGATGCTGGCGCAGAACCCTGGTCTTGGCAAATTCGTCTGGGATGAGTTTCAGAACGGGTCGCAGCAAAGCTTGGCCAAGATCATGGTCGCAGTGCTGACCATCGGCATCATCGGTTTTCTGTTGGACCGAGTGATGTTCGCGCTGCAATCGCTTTTCACCTTTTCAGCGAACCGGTGACGCACATGGGCATCCTTGAATTTAACAATGTTTCCATTGGCTTCGGTGCTGGCGACGCACGGGCTGAAGTTTTGAAATCGCTTAACCTTGATGTGGCCGAGGGTGAGTTTCTGGCAATCCTTGGGTTTTCGGGGACTGGCAAGACCACGTTGATCAACCTGATGGCGGGGCTGACCGTGCCAGAAAAGGGCTCTGTCACCTTCAAAGGCGTGCCTGTCACCGGGCCGGGGCCAGAGCGGGGATTGGTATTCCAGTCGTATTCACTGATGCCGTGGCTGACCGTGGCGGGGAATGTGCGCCTTGCCGTGGATGCGGTGCATAAAAACACATCAAGGGCCGATCGTGCTGCGTTGGTGGCCAAGTATATCGCGATGGTGGGGCTATCGCATGCCGCCGACCGCCGCCCATCGGAACTGTCGGGTGGCATGCGCCAGCGCGTTGCTGTGGCGCGTGCCCTTGCGATGGAGCCTGAAGTGCTGCTGATGGATGAACCCTTGTCGGCGCTGGATGCCCTGACACGGGCCAATCTGGCCGATGAGATCGAGGCGATCTGGCGATTGGAACGCAAGACAGTTGTGCTGATCACCAATGATGTGGACGAGGCATTGGTTTTAGCCGACCGAATAGTCACATTGAACCCAGACGGCACGCTTGGCCGCGAATTTGCAGTCAACCTGCCACGCCCGCGTGATCGTGGGGCGATGAACCATGATGAAGGATTCAAGGCGCTGCGCGGGGCGGTGACGAAGTATCTGATGGATGTGGGCGTTCGCACCCGCACCGCCGACACCCGCCGGTTGCCCGCTGTCACCCCGCGCCATGCGATGCCAAAGGCATATGCCGAGGCGGCGAAATCTTTCACCGATGACCGCTATCTGCTGTATTCGCAGCTGCACAAAATCTACCCGACGCCGAAAGGCCCGCTGACGGTGGTGGAAGATTTCAACCTGGTGCTGAAGAAAGGTGAATTCGTATCGCTGATCGGTCATTCCGGCTGCGGCAAATCCACTGTGCTGACCATGACGGCGGGGCTGAACGGAATTTCAAAAGGTGCGATCAAACTGGACGGGATCCACGTTGAAGGTGCCGATCCGGAACGCGCCGTGGTGTTCCAATCGCCCAGCCTGTTCCCATGGCTGACCGCCAAGGAAAACGTCGCCATCGGCGTCGACAGGGTTTACCCCAAAGCCACGCAGGCCGAGCGGCAGGACTTGGTGGAATACTACCTAGAACGTGTGGGCCTTGCCGATGCGATGGATAAACAGGCATCTGACATGTCGAACGGCATGCGGCAACGGGTTGGAATTGCCCGTGCTTTTGCGTTGTCGCCCAAGCTGTTGCTGCTGGATGAGCCCTTTGGCATGCTGGACAGCCTGACCCGGTGGGAACTGCAAGAGGTGCTGATGGAAGTGTGGTCGCGCACCAAAGTGACCACGGTTTGTGTGACACATGATGTGGATGAAGCGATCCTTTTGGCGGACCGCGTGGTGATGATGACCAATGGGCCGCGCGCCACGATTGGCAAGATTACGGAAGTCAAATTACCGCGGCCGCGCACCCGAAAAGCGTTGCTGGAACACCCCGATTACTATGCCTACCGTGAAGAAATCCTTGGGTTTCTGGAAGATTATGCGCATGGCGCTACACCCAAAAAGGATGCCGCGTGATGGCGCAAAAACTTGTGGTGATCGGGGCTGGAATGGCCTCAGGTCGGGTGCTGGAAAAGCTATTCGAGGCGGCCCCTGATGCGTTTGAAGTCACGCTGTTCAACGGCGAGGCGCGGGGGAATTACAACCGCATCATGTTGTCGCCGGTGCTGTCGGGGGACAAGACGTACGAAGACATCGTCACCCATGATGACGAATGGTATGCAGCCAACAATGTGACCTGCCGCTTTGGCGAGCATATCACCAAAATCGACCGCGAGCGCAAAGTTGTTATCTCTAAATCCGGCGAGACGCCTTATGACACACTGCTGATTGCCACCGGGTCGGCCCCGTTCATTATTCCGGTGTCGGGCAAAGACCTGCCGGGCGTGGTGACATACCGCGATCTGGAAGATACCAACGCGATGATTGCAGCGGCGAAACCCGGCGCGAAGGCGGTGGTTATCGGCGGCGGTTTGCTGGGGCTGGAGGCCGCAGCTGGCATGCAGTTGCGTGGCATGGAGGTGACGGTGATCCATATCATGGGTCATTTGATGGAACGCCAGTTGGACCCAGCGGCAGGTTACCTGCTGCAAAAAGCGCTGGAGGCGCGGGGGATCACCATTCATTGCAAGGGGGCCACGAAGGCAATTCTAGGCCATGGTAAGGTTGAGGCAGTAGCACTGGAGGATGGCACGGTTTACGGGGCTGATATCGTTTGTATGGCGGTCGGCATTCGTCCAGAAGTGCGAATTGCAACCGACGCGCATCTGGATATCGGGCGCGGCATCACAGTGAATGACCAGATGCAAACATCCGACCCCGCGATCTACGCGGTGGGCGAATGTGTGGAACATAACAAGCAACTCTTTGGGCTTGTTGCCCCTTTATATGATCAGGCAAATGTGGTTGCGGCGTCACTTTTGGGCCGCGCGGATGCGTTCCGGCCGGTTCAAACGGCGACGAAGTTGAAGGTGACAGGCTGTGATCTATTCTCAGCTGGCGACTTTGCAGATGGGGCGGGGCGCGAGGATATCGTGTTTCGCGATCCATCTCGCGGAATATACAAACGGTTGGTTATATTAGAAAGCCGCCTGATCGGGGCCGTGTTGTATGGCGATACTGCCGATGGCAACTGGTTCTTTGGACTGATCAAAGATGCGACTGACATCGCTGAAATGAGGGACACATTAATCTTCGGCCCCGCCTTCCAAGGGGGTGCCAAACTGGACCCTATGGCGGCCGTTGCAGCATTGCCGCTTGATGCGGAAATTTGCGGCTGCAACGGCGTCTGCAAAGGCAAAATCGTTGATGCGGTGATTGGCGGGGCGAATACGCTTGATCTGGTGCGGGCTGAAACCAAAGCGTCGTCCTCGTGCGGTACCTGCACGGGCCTTGTGGAACAGGTGATGGCGGTAACGCTTGGCGATGCGTTTGTGCTGCCCACCAGCGCTCCTATGTGCAAATGCACAGAACACACCCATGAGGACGTACGGCGTTTGATCAAGGCATCAGGGTTGAAATCCATTCCAGCGGTGATGCAGGAATTGGGTTGGAAAAGCCCCGGTGGCTGTCATTCCTGCAGGCCAGCCTTGAATTATTACCTGTTGGCAGATTGGCCGCTGGATTACAAAGATGACCGCCAATCGCGGTTTGTGAATGAACGCAATCATGCGAATATTCAGAAAGATGGCACCTATTCTGTGGTTCCCCGCATGTGGGGCGGGGTGACGACCCCTGGCGAATTGCGCGCGATTGCTGATGCGGCGGATAAATACAATGTGCCAATGGTCAAGGTTACAGGCGGCCAGAGGATAGACTTGCTGGGTGTGAAAAAAGTCGATCTGCCGCTGATGTGGGCTGATTTGAACGCGGCGGGCATGGTATCTGGGCACGCCTATTCCAAGGGTTTGCGCACTGTGAAAACCTGTGTGGGGACCGAGTTTTGCCGTTTTGGCACGCAAGACAGCACGGGGTTGGGCATCAAACTGGAAAAGCTGCTCTGGGGGTCTTGGTCGCCTGCCAAAGTGAAACTTGGGGTATCCGGGTGCCCCCGGAATTGCGCTGAAGCCACCTGCAAGGATGTGGGCGTCGTCTGCGTCGACAGCGGGTATGAGATTTCTGTGGCGGGTGCCGCTGGCATGGACGTGCGAGAAACCGAATTTCTGTGCAAGGTCGCAACCGAGGCGGAAGTGATGGAAATTACTGCGGCCTTCGTGCAGCTTTACCGTGAAAATGCCCGCTATCTGCATCGGATTTACAAATGGGTGGGATGCGTGGGGCTGGACTGGTGCCGTGCGCAAGTGGTTGATGATCTGGCCAACAGGCGCGCTTTGTATGACCGCTTCATGATCAGCCAATCGGTCTATCAAAGTGATCCCTGGGCCGAACATGCCACCACAGACAATCGCCCAAAGTGGGATGCACTGGCTGATCTGACGCTGGAGGCAGCCGAATGAATGGCATAGATATTGGCGCGTTGGCCGACATTCCTGTGCAGGGCGCGCGGGTGGTGAAAACGGTCTTCGGCTGTGTGGCGATCTTTCGCACCGCCGATGATCAGATATTCGCGCTGGATGACCGCTGCCCCCATAAAGGCGGGCCGCTGAGTGAAGGCATCGTGCATGGCACGCAGGTGACCTGCCCCTTGCATAACTGGGTTTTTGACATGGCGACTGGAATTGCCCAAGGGGCCGATGATCGCCGGATCAACACCTATCCGGTGCGGGTTGATGCCGGGCGTATCATGCTGGACGCTGCTCAGTTATTGCGGCGGAGTGCGGCCTGATGGATGGCAGTGCTGCGCCGTTCACCCGCACAACCTGTCCCTATTGCGGGGTGGGGTGCGGGGTTCTGGCGCGCATCAATAGTACGGGTGGGGTCGAAGTTCGCGGTGATCCTGATCACCCAGCAAACTTTGGACGGCTCTGTTCCAAAGGGTCCGCGTTGGGCGAAACGGTTGGGCTTGAGGGCCGATTGCTGACCCCGCGCATCAATGGGACAGACAGCGATTGGGACGCAGCACTTGATCTGGTGGCGCGTCGGTTTTCCGAAACCATCGCACAGCACGGGCCGGGGTCGGTGGCATTCTATGTGTCCGGTCAGTTGTTGACCGAAGATTACTATGTTGCCAACAAGCTGATGAAAGGCTTCATCGGCACCGCAAATATCGACACGAATTCAAGGCTTTGCATGGCCTCCTCTGTGGCCGGGCACAAGCGCGCCTTTGGGTCGGATACCGTGCCGGGGCTGTACGAGGATCTGGATCAAGCCGATCTGATAGTGCTAACCGGATCAAATCTTGCCTGGTGCCACCCGGTGCTGTTTCAGCGCATCGTGGCCGCGAAAGAGGCGCGCCCTTCCCTGAAGGTTGTGGTGATTGATCCACGTCGCACCGCGACTTGCGACATTGCTGATCTGCATCTGGCCATCGCGCCTGGCGCAGATGCCGCCCTGTTCAACGCACTGCTGGTGTCGATTGCCGACAAGGGGGCGGTGGATGACGTTTATCTTAACCATGTCGATGGGTTTGATGCGGCATTGGCTGCGGCCCGCAGTTCTGATGTCGAGATTACTGGCCTTTCGGCGCAGGACGTGGGTGAATTTTGCAAACTGTGGGTTAGCACTCAAAAAGTGGTCACGGTTTACAGTCAAGGCATCAACCAATCCTCCTCTGGCACGGATAAGGTTAATGCAATCCTGAATTGTCATCTTGCCACGGGCCGCCTTGGCCGCCCCGGCATGGGCCCGTTCTCGGTGACAGGTCAACCCAACGCGATGGGCGGGCGAGAGGTTGGTGGTTTGGCGAATATGCTGGCCTGCCATTTGACACTTGAGAACCCTGCCCACCGCGCGGCGGTTCAAGGCTTTTGGGCCAGTCCTGCAATGGCGGACAAACAGGGTCTGAAAGCCGTCGATATGTTCCGCGCGGTTGAAGAGGGGCGCATCAAAGCGCTGTGGATCATCTGCACCAATCCAGCTGTGTCGATGCCCGATGCAGACCGTGTTGCGCGCGCGATAGCGGCCTGCGATTTCGTAGTGGTCAGCGATATGATGGCGGATACTGATACAACCCGGCTTGCCGACGTGCTGCTTCCTGCCACTGGTTGGGGCGAAAAGGATGGCACCGTTACCAATTCCGAACGCCGGATCAGCCGTCAGCGCGCGTTGCGCCCCGCACCGGGGCAGGCGCGGGATGATTGGCGCATTCTGGCTGATGTGGCCGTGCGAATGGGTTGGGCGGATGCGTTTGATTGGGAAACGGCGGCCGAGGTGTTTGATGAATACGCAGCACTTTCGGGCATTGCTGGTGCGCTTGGCAGCGATTTTGACATCTCGAACCGCGCGGGCAAGACGGGCAACTATGCCGTGATGGAACCCTTCCTGTGGCCTGATGGCCCCATAAAACGAGGTGGCCGTTTCTTCGGCGATGGGCAGTTTCATACAAGCAACGGCAAAGCGCAAATGCTGCCGATTAAGCCGCGTCTGCCGGCGCAAGGCCGCAGCACGGACTATCCGTTTCGGCTAAATACCGGGCGGGTGCGCGACCATTGGCATACGATGACACGCACCGGCCTGTCACAGCGGCTTAGCCAGCATATCGCTGAGCCGTTTCTGGAAATCCACCCCGAAGATGCAGCCCACCTTGGCCTTGATGCCGCAAGTTTAGCAGACGTCACCAGCCCGCAAGGCCGGGCGATTTTGCGGGTGCTGATCACCGATCGTGTTCAAAAGGGCGCTTGCTTTGCACCTATGCACTGGACGGGGAAAACCGCACCAACAGGCCGCATCGACGCGCTTATCGCGTCCGTGGTTGACCCTGTTTCGGGCCAGCCAGAACTTAAGGCGACAGCCGTTGCTATTGCCCCCTTTGGCGCGAAATGGTTTGGATTTGCTGTTTCCGCCAATGATTTCCGCCCCGATTGCGACTATTGGGCCCAGGCGACTGTGGCAGGTGGTATGCGCGCGGAACTGGCCGGGCTGCACACACCCGATGATTGGGAGGCCGAGGCGCGCCGCTTGTTTGACCTTCCGGATGCACTGGTTTTGCGGGTGCAAGATCGTGGGCGCGGCACCGTTCGGCTGGCTTTCACCGACAAAAATCATGTGATCGCGGCACTGTTTGTGGCCCCTGACCCGGTGCGGGTTGCGCGACAGTATGTTGCAGGTCTGTTGGGGTCTGCGCCGGAAATGTCGGTTCTTGCCGGGCGTCCGGGGCTGGATCAACCGGATCCGGGGGCCACGATTTGTGCCTGCTTTGACGTAGGCGTGAATACAATTGCTGATGCGATTGCGACCAAAGGCCTGATGACCGTCGATGCGCTGGGCGCAGCCTTGCGGGCGGGCACAAATTGCGGATCTTGCCGCCCGGAATTGCGAGCTTTGATTGCACGGCTTGCCGTGCCGGCATTTGAAGCCGCAGAATAGCGCCGCGTTGCGCTTACTGTCGCGCGACAGGTCTTGCGGTTGACTGGCGCTGAATAACTTTGGGCTTGATGGCGATGATTTGCGGCGATTGGTTGCCTGCACCGTCCGTTAGCACCGATATTATCAAGTCAGCGGTTCGCAATCCAATGTCGCGGGGAAATGGGTCTGCTGTCGTGATTGTCGGCACCGATACGCCCGATATTTCATAGGCCCCAAAGCCCGCGATTGCCATTTGATCGGGCACGGCGATGCCGCGCCGCATGCATTCGGTCAATGCGCCAAAGGCTGACAAGTCTGACACACATATGACAGCTTCGACATCTGGCATCGCGTCCAATAGGGCGCTCATCGCAATGGCCCCTTTTTGCATTGAAATGGGCGGCAAGCCGCCCCCGATCAGGCGTGTAGCATCAAGTCTGTGGCGCTGCATCGCGGCTATGAAACCGCGCCGCCGATCCGCGCCGCGCGTATCGTTTTCCGCATCCCCGCCGATAAAGGCGATACGGCTAAATCCTTGGCCTACCATATGATCAACAATGGCTTCCATCGTGGCTTGGTTGGAAAAACCAACGACATGACCAATAGGTGTTTGCGGCAAATCCCATGTTTCGACCACAGGGATACCCGCATTCGCCAAAAGCCGACGCGTGCGATCCGTGTGCGTGCCACCTGTTACAACGATGGCTTCAGGGCGACGGCGTAAAAATTGTTCAACCAATTGTTCTTCTTTGGTAATGTCATAATTGGTATAGCCCAAAAGCACCTGCAAGCCTGCGATTTCCAGCCGTGCAGACAACGCCCCGACGGTATCAGCAAAGTTGGCATTATCAATTGTCGGGACCGTAACCGCAATAAAGCCGGATCTTTGCGAGCGAAGGTTGGCGGCCATGCTATCAAACACATAGCCCATTTCATCGGCCGTTTGACGGATGCGATCACGCGTATCGGCGCTCACCGATGCGTCTTGCTTGAAGGCGCGGCTGACCGTCATCACAGACACGCCCGTGGCCTTTGCGACGTCCTTCATGGTAGGTGGTTTTTGCATCGCGACCATTGCTGTTATCGTTACCACTCTTATCAGGGGGCGTTGCCCACAATGCAACAAGCGTTGTCTGCGTCACCGTTGCAGGGGGCTACGGATCACCGATTTTTCCCAATATTTCTTGCACAATAGCCTCTGGCGTTTGATCAATATCCACCGTGATGGAAGCTTCATCCAAACTGGGCGGCTCCAATGCCGCAAGCTGGCTTTCCAGCAAGGATGGCGGCATAAAATGCCCGGTCCGTGCGGCCATACGGGAAAGCAAAACCTCTTTTGTGCCAGTGAGATGCACAAACATCATGGGTTGATCCGCCTCGGCACGAATGACATCGCGGTACCGCCGCTTCAGGGCGGAACAGCCAATTACCACTGGGCCAGTGCCAATTTGCAAAGCTTGCCCTACCTTCAGCAACCAAGGTGCGCGGTCTTCGTCGCTTAGCGGCTGACCGGAGGCCATTTTTGTGACGTTCGCGGCTGGGTGTAGATCATCACCGTCTATAAAAAGCCCGCCGATCGCCGCAGCAAATGCAGACCCTATCGACGATTTTCCACAACCAGAAACCCCCATGATAACAAAGTGTTGTATCATAACGAGGCTGTAATGCCGCCGTCGACATAAAGGATGTGGCCATTGACAAAACTAGAGGCGGCGGAGGATAGAAAAATACACGCCCCGACCAATTCATCGACATTTCCCCAGCGGCCCGCCGGGGTACGTTTTTCCAACCAATCGGTGAATGCGGGGTCGGCCACAAGGGCGGCATTCAGGGGGGTATCGAAATATCCCGGCGCAATTGCATTGCATTGTAGCCCGTATTTCGCCCAATCGGTTGCCATGCCTTTGGTTAGATTTCCGACAGCCCCTTTGGTGGCCGTATAGGGCGCAATTCCGGGGCGGGCGAGGGCAGTTTGCACGGAGGCTATGTTGATGATTTTGCCCGCCTTGCGCGTTATCATATGGCGGGCGACCGCTTGGCCGACATGGAAAACGCTTGCGATGTTGGTTTGCAAAAGGCGCTCAAACGCATCGGCAGGAAAATCTTCCAACGGGGTTCTGTGCTGCATTCCGGCGTTGTTGACCAGAATGTCGATCGGTCCGGTGGTGGCTTCAAACCCATCAACAGCGGCGCGCACCATGGCGTGATCGGTTGCGTCAAAGGCCAGCGTTTCGACGGTAACGCCCTGATCGTGAAGGGTTTCAGCGGCGAGTGTCAGTTTCTTCGTATCGCGGCCATTCAGCACAATCTTGGCACCTGCCGCCGACAGGCCGCGCGCCAAAGCAAAACCTATGCCTTGCGATGATCCGGTGATCAACGCGCGTTTTCCGGTTAAATCAAACAAAGCTACGCTCATCAGAAGGGTCCTTTTTGTCTCGACAAAGGGTTGTATCGCGCCTACTTGTTATCGTTAACATAATGAAGTCAAGTGGCCTTCAAATGCACGGCCTACCACCATCTTTCCAGCGAGGCACCGATGAAATCCATTGTTATTCATGCGGCAAAAGACCTGCGAATTGAAGAGCGTGCAGTACCAGAGCCGGGGACCGGCGAGGTGCAGGTGGCGCTGGCAGTCGGGGGGATTTGCGGGTCTGACCTGCATTATTACCTGCACGGCGGGTTTGGCGCGATACGGCTGCGCGAACCAATGATCCTGGGACATGAGGTGTCGGGCCATATCGCCAAACTGGGGAATGGCGTGACGCATTTGCATGTTGGGCAGTTGGTTGCCGTGTCACCATCGCGGCCATGCTATGCGTGCTCTTTTTGTGCTTTAGGCATGCATAATCAGTGCTTACACATGCGGTTTTATGGCTCTGCCATGCCGTTCCCGCATATTCAGGGGGCTTTTAGTGAACTGCTGGTTGCAGACGCCCGGCAATGTATCCCGGCGGACGGTTTGACGGCCGGCGAGGCGGCGATGGCGGAACCCTTGGCAGTGACGTTGCACGCCACGCGGCGGGCGGGCGAGATGCTGGGAAAATCGGTTCTGGTCACCGGCTGCGGTCCGATTGGCATTCTGTCGATCCTTGCTGCACGGCGGGCAGGGGCGGATTTGATCGTGGCGACGGACCTGAGTGATTTTACTCTTGCGATGGCGAAACGGGTGGGCGCCGATGAGGTGATCAATATGGGCAGCATGCCGGGCGGCTTGGAAAAGTTTGCCCCCAACAAAGGCACCTTTGATGTGCTTTACGAATGTTCTGGTGCGGCCCCGGCGTTGACTGCGGGGATAACGGCGATGCGGCCGGGCGGCACCATAATGCAGCTTGGTCTGGGCGGGGATATGACCTTGCCGATGATGGCGATCACCGCGAAGGAGTTGTCATTGAAAGGATCCTTTCGGTTTCATTCAGAATTTGCCGTGGCTGTCAGCCTGATGCAAAAGGGATTGATTGATGTGAAACCGCTGATCACCCAAACAATGCCGTTGACAGAGGCGGTTGCCGCCTTTGATCTGGCGAGTGACCGCAGCCGGGCCGTGAAAGCACAAATCAGTTTTAACTGATCAGACTGTTTCGCCGGGTACAAGGCGGGTCGGAATAACGGTAACATCTGGCACCGGATCACCCCGAAGACGACCGACCAGAATTTCGGCAGCCGCTTTGCCCAACCGCGTTGTGGGAATGACCGTGGTGGTCAGGCGCAAAGGCTGGATCGCCGCCGCTTCCATGCCACCCCAACCGGCGATGCCGATATCACCCGGCACTGACAGCCCACGTGTGGCAATCCAAGCCATGCCGCCGATCGCCATTTCGTCATCGTGAAAATACAGTGCGTCCAATTTTGGATTGCGGCTAAGCAGCGTCTCTGCGCCATAATAACCTGCGTAAAACCCCGGCTGGTCGTGCAAAACTTCGCGGTCGATCATGGGAAATCCGCCATCCTGCAGCGCGGCGGAAAATCCCTCGGCGCGGGTGCGGCCCATGGTTTGACGGGCGGCCAATGCACCGACATAACCGATGCGCCGCCTGCCACGGCTGATCATGTGGCGGCCCATTTCGTAGCCGTTGTCATAATGTGAAAACCCGACCGACACATCAATTGGCTGGGTGTTCAGATCCCAGATTTCCACGACCGGCACAGTCAGATCACGCAGCAGCGCCAATGTGCCAACCGTGTGTCTTCGCCCAACCAGAATGACGCCCGCAGGTTGCCAAGAGGCAAGGCTGCGCAGCCAGGCCTCTTCTTCCTCGGGCAGTTGATCGTGGCTGCCGATCATTGTTTGATAGCCAAGACGGGTCAGCGTGGCGTTGATTGCGGCGAGGGTGGAGCCGAAGAGTTGCGAGGTAAAGCGCGGCACACAA
Organism: Pseudorhodobacter sp.; assembly: GCA_031413495.1. Taxonomy (GTDB): domain Bacteria; phylum Pseudomonadota; class Alphaproteobacteria; order Rhodobacterales; family Rhodobacteraceae; genus JACMNW01. The sequence continues at coordinate 36,024 of JANOFE010000034.1, forward strand.
ACGCCGACCAATGTGCTGGATTTGCCGGGGCCAAAGGCTGCGGCTAGGCGGTTTGGCAAATAGCCAAGCCGCGCCACTTCGGCCAATACGCGGGTGCGGGTATCTTCGGAAAACCCAGGCGCATCACGCAAAACGCGGCTGACCGTCATTTTGGAGACGCCAGCAGCGCGGGCTATATCTTCCAGACCTGCTTTGCTCGGTTTTGCCATTGCGTTTATCGGGATCTCTCTACGCCGAATGTTATCGTTAACTTTCGTCTTGACACATGAGGTGAGTCGGATGGATGATCGCTACGTTACCGGTAACGCATGCCTGATCGGTAGCATAGGGAGGAAATCGCATGACGCCGGCGGATGGTCTGTTTTTTGACCAAATCGTAAAGACATTCGGCGGCACCCATGCTTTGCGCGGGGTATCCTTGCGCGTCGGTCGGGGCGAGGTTGTGGCCCTTTTGGGCGAGAACGGTGCCGGAAAATCGACACTGATCAAGGTTCTGGGCGGCATTCACGGCCCCGATAGTGGGCAGCTCAGCGTGGACGGCACACCCTATCGCCACATCGCGGGCAAAGTGAATGCGCGCCAAGCTGTGGCGTTCATCCATCAGGATTTGGGTCTGATCGAATGGATGAGCGTTGCGGAAAACATAGCCCTTGCCATTGGATATGTGAAAAAAGCGGGTCGGATCGACTGGTCGGCGACCGAAGACGTGGCCCGCCGTGCACTGGCCTTGGTGGAGGCAGATTTTAGCCCGACAACACGGGTATCCAACCTGTCGCGTACTGAAAAGTCGCTGGTGGCGATTGCCCGAGCACTGGCCGTGGAATGCGATTTTCTGGTGCTGGACGAACCCACCGCCAGTCTGCCGGCGGATGAGGTGGAACGCCTGTTTGCAGCCCTGCGCCGGCTGCGCGCCAAAGGGGTTGGGATGATCTATGTCTCGCACCGATTGGATGAAATATTCAAAATTGCAGACCGGGTGGCGGTCTTGCGCGATGGGCAAATGGTGGGGATGCGCGACATCGCCCATACCAACCCGGAAGATTTGGTCAGCCTCATCGTGGGGCGCAAAGCACGCGAAATCATCCGGCCTGATGCGCAGGGTGGCGTGAAAGTGCTGACCGCAACCGCACTGCGAACGGCCACTGCCGGGCCGGTGGATTTTGTGGTGCAGCGCGGTGAAATGCTGGGGCTGGTTGGCCTGCGGGGGGCCGGGCACGAAGACATCGGACGCAGTCTTTATGGGCTTGTCGATCATTCTGGCACTGTGAAACTGGATGGCGAGACGCCAGATTTATCATCACCGCGCGCGGCAATGCGTTCGGGCATCGGATTTGTGGCGCGCGACCGGGTGGTCGAATCCATAGCGCCCGCGTTAAGCATCCGGGAAAACACGTTCCTGAACCCCGAAGCCACTGGGCGGGGTATGTTTTCGTTTCAATCGACCAAGACAGAAGAAACCCGCAGCAAGGGCCTTGGTGCACGCGTCGGCCTGTCACCGAATGACCCCGCCTTGGCGATTGAGGCCCTGTCGGGTGGCAATCAGCAAAAGATCGTGGTCGGGCGGTGGCTGGATACGGGTCGGCGATTTTTGATTGCCGAAGACCCTACCGCAGGCGTCGATGTGGGGGCCAAGGCCGAAATCTACCAACTGCTGTATGACGCCATGGCAAGCGGCATGGGTGTTTTGATCGTATCGACTGATTTCGAAGAAATCGCCAATATCTGCCACCGTGCCTTGGTGTTCAGCCGGGGTCAGATGGTGGCGGAACTGACGGGCGTGCAGCTATCCAACGAATCCCTGATCCAGGCCGCCTCGGCCGGTGAAGCCGCCTGAGGAGAACACCATGAATTCCATTGAGTCGAACGCATTGGAGCCAACGAAAGATGAGCTGAAAGGCCTGTCGTTTGCAGGTCGGATGATCCGGCTTGCGCCAGTGTATGGGCTGGTAATTTTGATGGTTGGGTTGATTGTGCTGTTCTCGATCCTGCTTCCGAATACTTTTCCGACGCTTTTGAATGTGCGAGCGATCCTGTCTGACAAGTCGATTATCGCGATCCTGTCTTTGGCAGCAATGATCCCGATGGTGGCGGGACGCATTGATTTGACAGTCGGCTATGGCATTGTTTTATGGCATATATTGGCGATTTCCTTGCAGACAAACTATGGTTTTCCCTGGCCTGTGGCAGTGCTGACAGTGGTGGCCTTGGGGGCGGTGACCGGGGTTTTGAACGGATTTCTGGTGGAAATTGCCAAGATCGACGCCTTCATTGCCACGCTTGGCACCGGCACGGTGCTGTACGCGTTGGCGCTGTGGCACACCGGTGGGCGCCAGATCGTTGGCGTCGTACCGGACGGGTTTTATGCGCTGAACGGCACGTTTGTTTTTGGTCTGCCAATCACCGGGTTCTATGTAATGGCGATTGCCTTCGCCCTGTGGCTGATTTTGGAATACACGCCAATTGGGCGGTATCTGTACGCGATTGGGGCCAACCCAAAAGCCGCCGCACTGAACGGCATTCCGACGCGGAAGTATGTGGTGGGGGCATTCGTTGCATCTGGTACTTTGGCGGCGATCGCGGGTGTTCTTTTGGCGTCTAAATTACGCATTGGGCAAGCCTCTGTCGGGCTCGAATTTCTGTTGCCCGCGCTTGTCGGCGCATTCTTGGGGTCTACCACAATCAAACCCGGTCGGGTCAATGTTTGGGGCACGATCATTGGCGTCACAATTCTGGCGGTCGGCATATCAGGGATCCAGCAATTTGGCGGATCGTTCTGGGTCGAGCCGCTTTTCAACGGCTCTACGTTGCTGATCGCAATCGGCATCGCAGGATACGCGCAGCGCAAGAAAGGTGCTGCGCGGAAATAACCACAAAATCAAAACGGGAGGACTACCATGCAAAAACGAACCTTTATGAAAACACTTCTGGCCACCACCATGATCATAGGCCTAGGGCTGCCATCCTTTGCCCAAGATATGGCTTTTGATGGCCCAACCTCGGGCCCGGTTGCCGCAGAAGGCAAGACCATTGTTGTGCTTGCTGGCGATCTGAAAAACGGTGGCATTCTTGGTGTGACCACCGGCGTTGAAGAAGCGGCGGCCAAAATCGGCTGGACCGTTCGTGTGCTTGACGGCGCGGGATCAGTTCAAGGCCGGACTGCGGCGTTTGGGCAAGCGATGGCGCTGCAGCCCGATGGTATCGTGATCAACGGCTTTGATGCGGTTGAACAGCAAGCTGCCATCGAAGGCGTGGCGGCGGCAAAGATTCCGATGGTATCCTGGCACTCTGGCCCGAAAATCGGGTGTGATGCGCCGGGCGGTATTTTTGCCAACGTGTCAACCGATGCAATGACGGTGTCTGAAACTGCGGCGAACTGGGCAATGGCGGATGGCGGCGCAAATGTGGGCGCCATCATTTTTACCGATTCCACATACCAGATCGCAATCGACAAGGCTGACCGCATCAAGGCCACCATCGAGGCAGCAGGTGGCACCGTGCTGGAATACGTCGATACGCCAATTGCGGATACCTCGACCCGGATGGGGCCGCTGACAACATCTCTGCTGCAAAAATATGGGGAAAAGTGGACCCATTCTTTGGCAATCAACGATCTCTATTTTGATTTCATGGGTCCAGCCCTTGCTGCAGCAGGTGTTGACGGCAAAGCCAACCCGAAGGCTGGTTCTGCTGGCGACGGGTCCGAAGCTGCGTTCCAGCGTATTCGGTCTGGACAGTATCAAGCGATTACCGTGGCCGAGCCTTTGAACCTGCAAGGTTGGCAGTTGGTGGACGAGCTGAACCGCGCGGTTTCCGGTGAGGCCTGTTCGGGCTACGTCACGGCACCAGCGCTTGTGACCGAAGAAGGTTTGGCGTCGGCGGGTGATAGCAACCAGTTTGATCCGGCGAATGGCTACCGCGATGCCTATGCCAAGATCTGGGGCAAGATGTAACTTCGCAAATGTTGAAGTGCCGGGCGGTCGAAAGGCTGCCCGGTTTTCCTATGTCAAAGCCACAAGGTGGTTGTCCCAGCTGGCATCGGCTTGTGTCATTGGCGAAATCACATGATCTTTGATATGGCTGATCGCGCCAAAGCCATCAGTTAACAGAAAGCCGCTTTGCGCTGCCGCAATGCCGCAGGCATCGGCACGCTGTAAACCTACCCGAAACACGCCGTCGCGCCCAAAGATTTGCACGGCCCCGCCACGGGGTGACGTGATAGCCACCTCTTGCCCGGCATGATCAAACGCAATGGACCCGGCATAGCCCTGCATCGAGAACATATGGGCTTCGGGTACATCGCAAAGCTGTGCTTCGCCTCCCCGTTTATGTAACCCCAGAAGGGGCACCGATTCTGCCAGATCACCTTCCCATTGCAAGGCAAAGGCAACTGTACCGTCCGCCGCAATGGCCAAATGCCGGATCGAGTTCTGGGCATAGTCAGGGCCAAGTTCGATGGTCTCTGCGATATGGCCCTGCGCGTCTAGGTAGCTCAGGTTTGGGCGCATGCTGTCGATGTTCAGTTTGGTTCGATCATCGGGGTCGGTTTGAATGCCACCATTCGCAACCACCAAAATGTCGCTTCCGGGCAGGCGTTTCAGATCATGCGGTCCAATACCGCCGGACGGCCAGCTATCAATGCGGCGATAGCTGTCGGTCGCATCCCAAAGGCCAATGCGTCCTTCGCTTGTGTCTGCGATGACTTCGGATGTGTAAAGCACGCTACCGTCTTGTGAATAACAGCCGTGTCCATTGAACTGGCTGTCGCCGGGCGGTGTCAATCTGGTCAAAGCTGCGCCATTGGCGCAGTCTAAGATGATGGCATAAATCCCCGGACGGCGCGCGAAGGCGACGGCTTCCGGTCGCATCGGATGGGCCGTTGCTGCATGTCCGCGCGCGGGCAGGGGAATGGAGAACAGGCTTTGGCCGGCAGCAGTCAGCCCATGCAGGGCAAAGCTGCCATCTGGCACTTTGGCAGCAGCAAGGTAGGATGGGCTACCCGCATCGGCCCAAGACAGGCGGGGCAGGGCAGAAGCGGCCAGCAGGCTTGCCATAAATCCGCGGCGTGTGGTCATCGTTCAATCCCCGTCTGCGGCGTTAAAGCCTATGCCCACATCAAGCGCGGGGCCGATTTCCATGATCGCGGCATCGCGTGTGGCGCGGATGGCCTGCTGCAAAATTTCTGCGCGAAGCCAGCCTTGGGATGTGGCAACATCTGCAAAGGTTGGATCCTGCACTTTGGTGGATACAGCGAATGCACGGACAAAGGCGGCATCCGTTACGGGTGTATCGACAGCAAGGGCCTTGGCAAACTGTTGCAAGGCGGTCATCGACAGCGTGACGTTGCGCAATGATCTGACCGAGGCGCGCGCCTCGGCACGTTCGGGCCTCGGTTTGGCAAAGCTGCCAAGCGGGCGACCCACGCGTTGATCGGCCGCAAATTCGAACCCTGTGATCAGCGCTGTATAAAGCGCCTGCCGGGCCTCGATTTCGTTCAGATAACGGGTGTTACCCGTCGCACCTGCGGTTAGCAGTGTTGCGGCAAAGCCGGATTGCCATTCTGCGCTGATTGCGGCGGCGTTGCTGGCCAGATCAGCGGTCGTCGCCCGGATCAGGCTGCAGATATAGGCCGCATCGCCAAGTGCTTCTGCCGGGTAGAGCAAGCGTTCCAATGCCGGAAGACCGCGTGCGGCGACGGACACTTCGGCAAAGGTTGCGGGGTCTTGCACCGCAGGGTCTTGCGCACGGATCAGCGCCGATTGCGCCTTTGCGCCAAGGCTTTTGGGATCTGGCCAGAAGGCAATGGCAAGGCTTCGCCCCGCAACCTCGGCCGGGCCAAGGCGCAGATGGCTGACACCAAGCCAAGTGTCGTAGGCAAGGTTGTAGGCCGGGCGCAGGCTGTTGGCGGTGCAGTCGGCCTTAGCCGCCGCATTTAGGGCTGCCGTGGTATCGGCAAAGGCGGCATAGCCGGGTAGGATGTGTTGACCCAAAGCGTTGGCAACATCGGCGCGCACAGGGGTGGCAAACACCGCAACGAGGGCGAGGAAACGTAGCATTACAGACTCTCCAGAAAGGCAATAAGCGCTGCACGGTCGGGCTTTGGCAGGGCAAGCACGCCGTTGCGGGCGGCTTCCGCCTCGCCACCATGCCACAGGATCGCCTCGGTCAGATTGCGCGCGCGGCCATCGTGTAGAAAACGAGTATGGCCGCTGACCGTTTTGGTCAGGCCTATGCCCCAAAGCGGTGCTGTGCGCCATTCGCGGCCTGTGGCACGGGCTTCGGGGCGGTGGTCTGCCAGACCTTGCCCCATGTCGTGCAGCAACATGTCGGTGAAAGGCCAGATCAGCTGGAAACTTTGCTCTGGTTGATCCTTTAGGCGATTGGTCACAAACTTGGGCTGGTGGCAGGAGGCACAACCAAGGTCGTAGAACAGCGCTTTACCCGCCAGCACTTGCGCATCGCCCAGGTTGCGGCGGGCGGGCACGCCGAGATTTCGGGAATAAAACGTTACCAGATCAAGGCTTTCACCGTCCACTTCCAGACCGTCGCGGATATCAGGCTCTTGCCCATCGGGGGCATTGCGGCAATCAGGCTGATGAGCGGTGCAATCGCCAGCGGGATCGGGGAACAGGGTGGTAGACAGCCCCATATCGCCGGAAAAGGCTGCTGCCGATTGGTGTCGGACCGTGGGCACCCCTGTCTTTAGGCCAAAACGGCCCAGCATGGGTGCTGCATGTTCGACCGACCAGACGATGTTGGCACGGCCAGAAATGCCGTCGCCGTTTTCATCATCCTCATCAGCTAACGCCAGAATATCTTCGGCGGGAATTGCCTCTAACAGACCGAGGCCAATCATCTGTGGGGCGATGCGGGGGGAAAGCATCAGCTTTGGGTGCAGCGCACCAAAGGTCGGGTCTGAAATGGCATAGGTCGGCGATTGCAGGGTGACAATTGTGCCATCAGCAAAAGTCATCGGCAGGTCGGTGTATGTGATGGCAATTTGTCCTTCGGCACTTTGGCCGGGGCTGGCGAAATCTTGCAGCTGGCTGCCATAGGTGGGGTCAGGCTGGTCTGCCAAATAATCCGTTATCTCGACAATATTGGCGCCACCGGGGACTGACAGCCGCAGTAGCATCGACACCGCTTTGTCGCCTGCCCCTTCGGGCGGATGGCCACGGCCATCTTTGATATGGCAATCCTGACAGGCGCGCGCGTTGTAAAGGGGGCCAAGGCCATCTGAGGCAAGGGTGGATGACGGGGATGCAACCCAGTTCTTGCGAAACAGGCCATTGCCGACTTTGAAATCCAGTTCCTGCGCAAAGGCAGTATTGCCAGAGGCTTGGGAAAACGCATCAGCTGTGTCGCGGGCGCGTACCGTCGCTGCCCCGGCGGGGGATGCTTCGAACGGTTCGGGTTTGGTGAAATCAGTTGTGGGCGCGGTAACGTCTGCTACCCGCGCCGTTTCAGCAGGGGTGCGTGGAATGACCGACAGGTGCCGGTCATCCAGACTTTCCGCATAGCCGTTTTGAGCCGCCAAAAGCAGACCGATAGCAAGCGAAAAGGCATGTCTTGTCATGGCAAAAACAACGGCTTTGACGAAATGATCAGGGCAAGGGGTGCCGCCCTGATCTGGGCTTACTGAAAGACCGCTTCAGGTCTGTCAAGGCTGTCAGACCCTTCGAACGCGATCTCGCCAATACCTAGCGCTGTCACCGCCCGTTCAATAGATGCAGTCTGTGTCACAAGCGCGTCCACCCCGCCCATGATCAACGCTTCGCCTTCGGCATTGCCGGTGGCCAGCATCTGATCATAGGCAAAGCCACCTTCTGCCGCCGATTTGATGGCATCAAGCGCCACCATCGTCGCCGCCAGTTCCGCTGTCAGCTGGGTGTTCAGACCAGCATCTGCCGCCGCCACCAATTCTGCCAGGGACGCGCCTTGCAGCACCGTGCCGTCAATCCGCGCATAGCGGCCCAGATAGACGTTTTGCACGCCGAGCCCGTCATAATAGTGGCTGTTGTGGGTATTGTCAGAAAAGCAGTCATGTTCTTCTTCCGGGTCGTTCAGCATCAGACCAAGTTTCATCCGCTCGCCCGCCTGTTCGCCGTAAGACAGACTGCCCATGCCGGTCAGCATGGCAGATATACCTGCGGCCGGGTCTGCGGTTACCGCCTTGCGGGCCTCGCCATCAGCACCCCATGCGGCGGCCATGTATTCAAGGTCCGTCACCAGCAGGGCGGTCGCCGATTGCAGATAGGCCGCTCGCCTGTCGCAATTGTCACCCGTGCAGTCGGCACGAATCGCGTAATCCGTAAAGGGCCGCGCGCCTGCACCCGGGCCTGTGCCGTTAAGGTCTTGGCCCCACAGCAAAAACTCAATCGCATGATAGCCAGATGCCACGTTGGATTCGATTCCGTCCGCCTCTTGCAAGGTTCCAGAAATCAATTCAGGCGTGATTGCGGTTGCATCAATTTCGGTGCCGGACAGGGTGAATTTCGGTGTTGCAATCACATTCAGACCCGCGAAGGCGTTTTCTTCTGTAGCACCGCCGTAGGTTGCATCAACATAGTCGATCAGGCCTTCATCCAGCGGCCAAGCGTTTACCTTGCCCTCCCAGTCATCGACGATTGCATTGCCGAACCGAAACGCTTCGGATTGCTGGTACGGCGCGCGCGAGGCAAGCCATGCGGCCTTTGCGACGGCAAGGGTTTCGTCTGATGGGCTGGTAATCAATGTCTCCACCGCCGCCTGAAGCGTGCGCGCCGTGGTCAGGCTATCGCCATAAGTGGCTTCGGCGATATCGGCATAGGTCGCCACAACATCCGCCTGTTCGACTGCAAATGCGGGCAGCGCAGCAGAACACAGGATAGCGGCGATCAGGGTCAGTTTCATCAGGGCCTCGTTGGGGTTCAGGGGCGCAAGGAACGCCGTTACTTGGTCAGAATAAGCTTGCCCGCACGCGTGATGCGCAGGCTGTAGACCTGCCCGTTCAGCACGATGCGCGCTTGCACGCCGCCTTCGGTCAAGCTGAGTGCGCTGTGTACGGGGGTGACATCTTGGATGTGTGACGCCAGATCAACGGAAATGTTCATGCCATGGCCTTTTCCAAACAGGTTAAACCGGGCTAATCCTTTGGACGGCTAGGCATTAAATAAAAGGTGAGTGAAAACATCGGATTTGTAAAGGTGATTCTTTTAGTCGGAATATAAAACAGGCGATATCTGGGCATGGCGGACAAGCGCCAGCCCGAGATTTGCGGATGCTAGGCGCGAATTCCCGAAAACCGTTGTTGCCAATCAACACGTTCTTCATCGGTGATTTTGCGAAACAGGTTTTCGGGCACCGCAAATCCATGGCCTGCGGGCAAACTGGCCAGGCTTTGCGCCACATCTTCGGGCCAGGCCCAATCATCCGACCCCATCGCCTGCATCATGCTGGCCGATGCATCCGGGATAAATGGCCGTGAGATGACGGCATAAAGCCGGATCAGGTTCATCGCCAAACGGATCATCGCGGCGGCTTGTTCCGGGTCAGTTTTCACGACTGTCCACGGGGCGGCGGCTTGCAGATATTCGTTGCCCGCCACCCAAAGCCCGCGCAATTCGATTGCTGCCTTGCGCACCTCCATCGCTTCCATGTAGCCTTCGTAAGCGCGCAGTTTATGGGATAGGTCAGCGATCAGTGCCGTTTCACGGTCGCCGTAGTTGCCGCCCGCCGGAATTGTATCGCCGAATTTGGACAGTGCAAATTTGGTAACACGGCTGACAAGGTTACCAAGCACATCGGCCAGATCTTTGTTGACCGACGCTTGGAAATTTTCCCATGTAAATTCGCTATCCGCGCTTTCAGGCGCGTGGGAAAGCAGCCACCAACGCCAGTAGTCAGACGGCAGGATCGACAGCGCCTGATCCATGAAAATGCCGCGGCCAGCGGAGGTGGAAAACTGGCCGCCGTCGTAGTTCAGGTAATTGAACGATTTGATGTAATCGACCAGCTTCCAAGGCTCGGCCGATCCCATGATGGTGGCGGGAAAGCTAAGTGTATGGAAAGGCACATTATCTTTGCCCATGAACTGGAAATATTTGACGTCATCGGCGCCCTTGTCGGTGCGCCACCAACGTTCCCATGCCGCATCGGGCTTGCCATTTGCATCGGCCCATTCTGCGGTGGCTGCGATATATTCAATGGGGGCGTCGAACCAGACGTAGAACACTTTGCCCTCCATCCCCGGCCACGGAAATTCGCCGCGCTGAACCGGCACGCCCCAGTGCAGATCGCGGGTGATGCCCCGGTCTTGCAAACCGTCGCCGTCGTTCAGCCATTTCTTAGCAATCGAGGTCGTCAGGATCGGCCAATCGGTTTTGCTGTCAATCCACGCCTCCAGCTTGTCGCGCAAGGCGCGCTGGCGCAGGTACAAATGCTTGGTTTCACGCACTTCAAGGTCGGTCGATCCGGAAATAGTGGACCGTGGGTTGATCAGATCGGTGGGATCAAGCTGTTTTGTGCAGTTTTCACATTGATCGCCGCGGGCCGAGGTATACCCACAATTCGGGCAGGTGCCGGTGATATAGCGGTCCGGCAAAAAGCGGTTGTCGGTGATGGAAAACATCTGCTTTTCCGAGACTTCTTCGATCAGCCCGGCATCGGCCAGTTTGCCCGCGAAATGCTGTGTGAGATGGCGGTTGCGCAGGCTGGAGGATCGGCCAAAATGATCGAACGACAGCCGAAAACCATCGGCGATGCCCCTTTGCACGGTGTGCATGGCAGCGCAAAACTGTTCGACAGGCTGACCAGCCTTGGCGGCGGCAAGTTCGGCAGGCGTGCCATGTTCATCGGTGGCGCAAATGAACATCACCTCGTGGCCGCGACCGCGCATGTACCGCGCGAACAGATCAGCAGGCAGTTGGCTGCCCACCAGATTGCCCAAGTGCTTGATCCCGTTGATATAGGGAATGGCCGATGTGATCAGAATGCGTGCCATGATGCGCCTTTCGGAGTGTTCGTCCCCCTTTAGCGCAGGTCGCGGTGAAGGGCCAGACGGGATGCCAGCAGATCGGCGGGCGTTCACAAAGCCAAAAGTGCGGCTGTGATTAGCGTTTACCGGAGATCATTCGCGTCAAGGTGCCGTCACCTTCTATTTCGCGTTTCATTGCGCCAAGAATATGCAGGAATATCAAGCCAAACAGCAGTTTGGTCAGGACACCATGCGCGGCAAACCCGCGCTTTTCCCAAAGTTCTGATACCGGCGCAATGGGGGGCAACACCCAGCGGTCAAACAGCATCACATCAATGCCGGTGGCAGAGCTGGCAAACCAGCCTGACAGGGGGATCAGGATCAAAAGAATATAAAACATCGCATGGGCGGCGCGTGCGGCCCAAGCCGAAGATTGCCCAATAGGGCGAGGGGGCGGGCTGAACCGGTGCCAAGCCATGCGCAGAACCACAAGCGCCAGAATAAGAATTCCAAGCGTCTTGTGCAGCCCGTAAAGGTAAAGCGTCGATAAATCAGGCTTCAAATCCGCAATGCGGTTGCCAAGCGCCAGCATGAAGATCACGCCAACTGCCATGGACCAGTGCAACACCCGGCTGATCAGGCCAAAGCTGTCTTCCGTATTCCGTAGAATCATTTGTCAGTTCACCCGTGCAATGCGCGCCAGAATATCCAGACGCACCTCATCGCCGACCATATCTGCCCAGCCTGTCGCCCCATAAGTGCTGCGCAGAACGGCCCCTGTCAACCTGATCGAAAGATGGCTTAGGTCACCCGCCTCGGTGCCCTTTTGGCGATAGATATGCGCATCAAGCACCATCGGTTGCCGCACCCCGCGAATGGTAAGCCAGCCTGAAACCTTTGCGCCGTCGCCCGCCGATTTCACCGATGTGCTGATAAAACTGATTTGCGGATGATTGCCCGTATCCAGCACTTTTGGCCCCTTCATTGCCTGTGCCGCAAAAGGAAAGCTGGCCTCTGCCCCAGAAGCATCCAGGGTGACGGCAACTTTGCAATTGGCGAGGCTTTGAAAATCCAAAGTCAAATCGGCTTGCGTGATCGGCATGTGACCAGAAATCTGGTCTTTGCCAAAATCCGTCTCAAACGCCACCGTTGATGATGCAGGTTCCAGCACATAATGTGCCGGCGCGGCGCACACAGGACTGGCCAATGCCAGCAAGATGCAGAAAAGACGCTTGAAACCGATGATAGTCATACGCCACCTCCTATTTCGCTAAGATTAGCACGCTTTTGATTGGGTATCTTGATCACGTTATCAAGATCGGCAAGCCTGCGGTTTGCTTCATGCCGCCACTGGCCTTGTTATCCCAGCTTGTGCCGCTAGGCTTGTGGAAATTGACAGGAGCAGGCGATGAAATACGTTCCCCTTGGTGACACCGGCCTTTCCGTGTCTGCCCTTTGCCTAGGCACAATGACCTGGGGAAGCCATAATACCGAGGCCGAAGGTCATGCGCAGATGGACCTTGCCATGGATCACGGCGTTACGTTTTGGGACACGGCGGAAATGTATCCAAGTAACCCCGTGCGCGTTGAAACGGTTGGGCATACTGAGGCGATCATCGGATCGTGGTTTGCCAAATCGCGCCGTCGCGATCAGGTGATCCTTGCCTCGAAAGTGTCGGGCGGCGGGCAATCTGTTACAAACAGCCCTGCCATTTCTGGGGCTGTTCTAAGGGCGGGTGTTGAAGGGTCGCTGCGCCGGTTGCAGACCGACTACATTGATCTGTTTCAGTTGCACTGGCCGAACCGGGGTGATTATCATTTTCGTAAAATCTGGAATTATTCGCCGTCGGCTGACCGCGAGGGTGTAACGGCACACATGACCGATGTGCTTGAAACGGCTGCCGCGCTGATCACCGAAGGCAAGATCCGTCACATTGGTTTGTCGAATGAAACGGTGTGGGGGGCGGCGCGCTGGTTGCATTTGGCCAAAGCGCTTGGCCTGCCGCGCATGGTGACGGTTCAGAATGAATATTCTTTGCTGTGCAGACAGTTTGACAGCGATTGGGCCGAGCTTTCGGTGATGGAAAATGTGCCGCTTTTGGCGTTTTCGCCGCTTGCAGCGGGGTTACTGTCAGGCAAATACGCGGGCGATGTCACGCCCGAAAGCACCCGCCGCAGCCACACTCCTGATCTGGGTGGTCGGATCACACCTTATGTATTTGAGGCCGTTGCTGCCTATATGGGCATTGCAGCACACCACCGGATAAATCCGTGCCAAATGGCCATCGCATGGTGCATGACGCGGCCTTTTCCGGTGATCCCGATCATCGGTGCCACAAGTGTGGCCCAGTTGGCAAACAACATCGCCGCAGCTGACCTGACGCTCTCTAGCGCCGTATTGGCAGAAATTGCTGCAGTTCACCGAACCTATCCCGCCCCGTACTGACAACCCTTGCGCACAGGCTTGCGATAGGGCCAATTAAAATTTCATCTTGTCCACCGAAAGCGCCAATGTCCCCAAGTCGATTTATCTTTATCGTGCTTTTGCCGTTTCTGGTGGCGTGCAAGCTGTTGCCCGAAGGCCAGGGCCAACCGCCACAAAATTCAGCCGCACCGACAGAGGTTGCAACCGATACACTTTCCCAGCCCGCAGCGGCCAAAGTTCGGCCAAAACCACGGCCATCAGCGCCTTCGCAGGCTGCCTTGGACGGGGAAGTAGCTGCGGCTTCTGCGACCGAGGTGCCGATGGTTGACCCGGTTGCTGTGAAAACCAAGGCGCAGATCACTTGTGAAAAGCAGGGCGGAAATTGGGATGAGGCAGGGAAAACCGGTGCCAAAGCGTGCTTCAAACGCACGCGTGACGCGGGAAAACAATGCCGCAAGCAAAGCACCTGCGAGTCTGTTTGTCTTGCCCGGTCTGGCACTTGCGCGCCGGTAAAGCCCCTATTTGGTTGCAACGATATTTTGCAGGATGACGGAACGCGCGTGACGCTATGCGTGGATTGATCGTAGCGCTTTGCGCGGTTGTCGCTGCCTGCACACCAAAGACGGTGACAGATAACGGCGTTTATCGTGATGCGGCGTCACCGATTTATTCTATTGCAGCCTTTGATCAGGGGCGGCTTGCAGGGCGCTGGGATCAGGTTGCTGCTTTTACACCAAAGGCCAAAGTCGGGTGTCGCCCCGGCGGAGCAGAGTTTGCACGCAAGGCCGATGCACTGCATCTGACTTACCGGTTGTGCCTGTCAGGTCGAAATGTGGCGGGAGCAGGGACAATTGCTGCAACCGGACCTGGCCGTTTTGCCATCGCAGGCAAAGACGGCGTCGATCAAGATTGGTGGGTGCTTTGGGTCGATGAAGGCTACCGCACACTGGTGATCGGCAACCCGTCGGGGACATTTGGTTTTATCTTGAACCAAGGCAAAACGCTGCCTGCAGACAGATTGCAAGCCGCGCGCGAGGTGTTGGATTTCAACGGCTATAACGTTGAAACACTTATCGTTTATTAACCTGAATGGTGTTTCAACTGGCGTCGATTTTTACCCTCAGCCCGCGCAAATGATCGCCCACATCGCGCGCGCTTAAGCTTGCTTCGCGCACCAGCCAGTCAAAATGTGCGCTGACTTTGGTGACCCGCGCTGAATCGCGAAAGGCAATGTAATGGCGGCCCAGATACACCACCGCCAACAGCGGGCCGAACACGGTGACTGGGGCAGAAAATACGCGCCGGGCATCAAAAAGATAAAGCCGAAGTGACGGGTAAAGCTGATCACATAACGTGATCAGGCGGTCCATCTGTTCAAACCTCACGGCTGCTGGCAGTCCGTCATAATACCCAGTTGCGCTGGCGAAGGCGGCAACTTCGTGCATTGGCAGCGCAATTTCATAGTCCGACCGCGCACCGCGCATCCAAGCCAGGCGGTCCTCAAACGCGCCAAGGGCTTGTTCAGCGGTTCGGCCAAGTTGCGGCCTGTATTCCCATTCGACCATAGCGCGGGTTTTCAACATATCCGGCAGCGTGGCTGGCACATGGCGAATTTTATAACCGGCGGCTTCGCGGTGCCACCCAAAGATCGTCTCGTCAATCAGGGCGCGGGGCGCCTCGGTGATGGTCAATGATGTAGCCAGCAGATCGGCCAGCGGTTCGGGACGCTCTGACAGGCCCAACAGCCAATCGGCACTGATGCCAAGCGTAGCGGCGCAGTCGGCGGCCAGTTGTGCATTGGGCAGCCGAGTGCCGGGAGCAAGCAGTTGCGAAACGGTTGACCTATCGACCTTTACCGCGCGCGACAGGGCACTTTGGGAAAGGCCGCGTTCCGTCATAGCCTCGGCCAGACGAGTTTTGAAAAGGTCAGCACGATCGCGTTTGTCCATAATACCTTGCTTTCGGTGATTTAACGCAACAATGTTTATTTAGTGTTGCTCATCCTCAGAATTCCATGCTGATCCTGCAAGTGCTAATCATATAATTAACAGTAATCATGGGGAAAATCTTGCAGACCGAACAGCCCGTTGTCGAGTGGCCGACCCTTTGTGTGATGATTGCAACCTACCTGACACTCGGTTTGGCAACGACCTGGCTTGCTGATTTTTCACTTCCACTTGCAATTCTTGTGACCGGCTTTGCAGTGGCGCAGTTTTCATCGCTGCAACATGAGGTTCTGCACGGCCATCCCTTCCGCAGCCCGAGGTTAAGCGAGGCGTCGGTTTTTCCAGGTGTGACGATCTATATTCCCTATATGCGATTCAAGGACACGCATCTAGCGCACCATCATGACCCCATCCTGACTGATCCCTATGATGATCCGGAATCGAACTTTTTAGACCCGAAAACTTGGGTTTTGTTGCCAAAAACCTGGAAGGTTTTGTTAAAAGCCAACAATACCCTTTTCGGGCGTATTTTACTGGGGCCAGCGGTTTCGATCTGGTCCTTTGGCGGGGCTGACCTGCGCGCTATCCTGCGGGGCGATCTGCATATCCTTTCGGCATGGCTGTTGCATGCGTTGGGTGTTGTAATGGTGATTGCTTGGCTTTGGGTTACAGACGGAATGCCCGTCTGGGCCTATCTGATTGCCGCATATTTTGGCTTTGGGCTGCTAAAGATACGCACGTTTCTGGAACATCGGGCTCATGACCAAGCCCGTGCCCGTTCGGTTGTGATTGCCGATAAAGGGTTCTTTGCCTTGCTGTTTCTTAACAACAACTTCCATTCGGTGCACCACAGTCAACCGGGGCTTGCCTGGTATCGACTGCCGCGGTTGTTTGCTGAAAATCACGACCATTACTTGGCACGCAATGATGGATATTTCTTCGACTCTTATGCAGAGATATTCAAAAAATACTTCTTTCGCGCCAAAGATCCGGTTCCACATCCGTTATGGGCAGACACAGACAAAACCTGAAACCATTGGGTCAGATCAATCGGCGAAAGGTCGGGATCGGGCCAGAGTTGTCAAAAAACGGCACGCCTGCAGTTTCTGATCCGCCGCGCAGCAGGTGACTAACCTCTGCCAGCACCACCTCGGTAATGAACGGCAGATCAAGCGCGCGGGCACGGTCAAGCCCAATCCAATGCAGATGCGAAAGTTCGTCAGACGCGGCGCCGAAATCATCCGGGTCCTCTGTAACCCAAGTGGCGTCAGCCAGCAAAAACCGCGCATCAAAGCGACGGCTGCGCCCCGGCGGTGTGATGGCGCGAAACACAAATCGCAAACCGGCATCGCCCTGTCCCGGATAAGCCAGACATAGACCTGTCTCTTCGTGTAATTCGCGCAAGGCGGCCACCGCGATGGTGTTCGGTGCCGGTGCTGGGGCCGGGCAATTCAGGCGCAATCGCAAGGCGGACACGGCATCAAGCGGAAAGTGCGGTTCCACCAATGCATCGCCGGCATCGACAGCACCGCCTGGAAAGACATATTTGGATGGCATGAATGCTGCATGAACCCCGCGCTGGCCCATCAACACCTCTGGCCCAGCGGGTTTGTTTCGCCAAAGAATGGTTGTTGCCGCAGGCCGGATCACAGTTTGCTGGTCTTCAGGTGGCACTGCCAAATCCATGCATCCGTTTTGCCCATTGCAGTGCCACCAGTGCGCCTTTCAAGCGCGGCAACAGAAAAAGCGAAAGGGCAACAGTTCCAACAGAAAACACAGTCGCCAGAACCAAGGGATCGGGTCGCCATTTGGTGAAGGCGAACAAGATCAACGGTGCCATCACATGACCGACAATCAAAATGGTTAAGTAGGCTGGGCCGTCATCGGCACGGTGGTGGTGAAAAGGTTCATTGCACACAGGGCAATTTTCTCTGACCTTCAGATACCCGCGCAGCATGGGCCCCGATCCACATTTCGGGCAACGCCTCCGCCAGCCCCGCAACATTGCAGGTTTCAGAGGGCGATCTTCTTCGGGGTTGCTAAGTGGTGACATGGTCGCATTAACCCTTTGCCCAATGCACAATTGGCCGAGCATTCGCAATACGCCCGAACTGCCGAGCGGGGAAGGGGCATGCTGACCTTGCGGCCACTTGTCGCAAATCCCCAAAAGTTTCTGCGACGGAACGGCCATCTTCGGGCGTTTGTTGATCATAAGGCTGCAAAAAAGTTGCTGGCCAGATTGTAAAGGATACGAAATGACACCGAAAAAAACGCTGACAGTGGTTACTCTAAGTGCCATCTTGGCAGGCAGTTTTATGACCGCTGTGATGGCCCAAGGCCGGGGCGAAGGTGGGCAAATGCCAATGCTGAACTTTGATGCGATTGATGCAGATAAAGATGGCAAAATCACTGCAGAAGAATTTGCAGCGTTCCGCACCGCTGAATTTGCCAAGGCTGATACCAACGCGGATGGCCAGATCAATGCCGAAGAACTGGCGGCTAAGCACATTGCAGAGGCAACGGCGCGTGCTGCGGAGATGTCTGCTAAGATGATCGAGCGGATGGACGAAAATGCCGATGGCCAAATCTCGGCCGAAGAAATGGAGCGCGGTCCCCGGCCAGAGACGATGTTCGAGAGGGCGGACGCCGACAGTGACGGCGCTTTGACAAAGGCCGAAGTTGATGAAGCGATGTCAAAGATGCGTGGCAAACATGGCCGTCATGGCAAGGGCAATAACTAAGTCAAACCGGCCGCACCGGCATAAAACTGCTGGTGCGGCATTTACCAAGTGGACGTGGATGGCGTAGACCTGAGGCGCGATGGACATGGCTTTTGACGCCCTTTCTGATGTCTCGGACGAGGCGCTGCTGGTGCTCTATGCCAATGGAGACCGGGGCGCTGCGCGTGCGCTGACCGTGCGGCTGGTGCCGCGCATGTTGGGCTATGGCGCACGTCTACTGGGTGACCGGGCCGAGGCCGAGGATGTGGCGCAAGAGGCCATGCTGCGGCTATGGCGGATCGCGCCCGATTGGCGGCAAGAGGAAGCAAAGGTAACAACCTGGCTTTACCGGGTGGTGACAAATCTGTGCACCGACCGGCTAAGGATGCGGCAAAGGCGGCGTTTATCGGCACTGGACGATGCGCCTGATGTTGAAGATGGCACGCCAAGCGCCGAGGCAGGGATGATCGAGGCAGACCGCATCGTGGCCCTGAACGCAGCCCTTACCCACCTGCCGGACAGGCAGCGCGAGGCGGTTGTTTTGCGCCATATTGAAGGGCTGACAAACCCCGAGATTGCCGCGGTGATGGACATTGGAGTTGAGGCGGTTGAAAGTTTGACGGCGCGGGGAAAACGGGCGCTGGCAGCGATCCTGTCAGGACGGCGCGAGGAATTGGGCTATGAAAAAGGCAACTGATATGACCGAACACGATCTGGACGATCTGTTTGCAGCAGCGCGGGCGCAGGCCCCGCTGGATGACGCAGCACTGCAGGCGCGCATCTGTGCAGATGGCTTGCGGTTGCAGCTGCAGCCCAAGCCAGTTGCGCGACATGCCGCTTCGGGTAAATTCGGCTGGTGGGCAGCGCTGTCCAACGCTTTGGGTGGCAAACGCGGGCTCGCTGGTCTGGGCACAGCCGCTGCGGCAGGGGTTATGCTGGGGTTTGTGCAGCCGACATCTGTTTTGGCGCTGACGGAGTCTTTCTTTGCAGTTCAGACAGTAGACGAAGTAGATCTTATGCCTGGCATTGATGCCATTTTGACAGAGGGATAGGCCATGACCGGCCCCGTAGACAGCCAAAATACTGCGCCAATCATTCCGCCACCGCCACCGCCACCGCCTGCGCGGGCCGGGTCTGGATGGCTGCGTGCCGCGCTGATTGCGTCGCTTGCCGTGAACCTTGGGATCATCGGCATGGTCGGTGGGGCGATGTTCAGAAACGGCGGCCCGCCGCACGGTGAATCGATGGTGCGGGATGTGGGTTTTGGTGCCTTTACCGACGCTTTGTCCAAAGAAGATCGTGCAACTCTGCGTCGCGCCTTCATAGCGGATGCGCCCGAATTTCGAGACGGCCGCCGCGACATGCGGGCTGATTTCAAAGACCTGCTGGTGCAGTTGCGCGCCGAGCCGTTTGATGCGGGCCAACTGCGCGCCGTGTTGGACCGCCAAAGTGCCCGCAATGCCGAACGGCTTGCACTTGGGCAGACCCTGATCTTTGATTTGTTGGTCGCAATGCCGCCAGCATCGCGACAAGCATTTGCAGACCGGTTGGAGCAAAGCCTGTCCAAGGGACCAAAACGCCGCGACAAAGCCGCGACACCGTAAGACATTTTGAATGGGCGGCTCAGGCCGCGTTGCGGCTGATTTTGACCTTATTGCGCCCTTCAGACTTTGCGCGCAACAACGCCCGATCCGCGCGGTCAATGATCGCCTTTATGTCTTCGCCCGTTTGGGCAACGTCACTTACCGCAAGTCCAATGGACACTGTGACTTTCAGATTTGCTGCCAGACCGACCGGGATATCACGTTCCTCAATCGCGTGGCAAAGTCTGTCAGCGGCACTGCATGCCTCATCAAAACTGGTGTTGGGTAAGGCCACCAGAAACTCTTCACCGCCAATGCGGGCCAGAAGGTCACCCGCGCGCAAATTAGATTGCAACCTGCGCGCCACTTCGACCAAAACGGTGTCGCCAGACGCATGGCCCAGGCGGTCATTCACAGATTTGAATCGGTCAAGATCAATCACCATCACCGCAAAAACCCCATTCGATGCCAAAGCGCGGTCTGAAATAGCGGCGAGTTGTGGCAGGGCGTAACGACGATTGTGCAGCCCTGTCAGCGGGTCTATCATCGCCAATCTTAGTCCATCCTGGACGCTCGCGCGCACATAGTCATTGCGGCGTTTGCGGCGGATCAAAGCGGTCAGACGCAACGCAAGCTCGTCAGCGGATACGCCGATATCAACCAGATCATCCGCCCCCTGATCATAGGCCATGGTTGCCTCGTCGTCGGTGATGTTGGCGGAAATGATGCAAATCGCAGAGTGGCGCGTAGCAGCCCTGCTGCGCAATTCTGACATCAAACGCATGTTTTCTGCCATGCCCGCCCCAGCAGAATCCAGCACAAAGACATCAGGTGCAGGTTGGCCAAGGCAGATGTTCTGCTCAACCAGCGCGTCTTCGCGCGATTGCAGAATAATTCTGTCGTTCATAACCTGCGCGATACGAGATCGCCATGACGCTGCACCCGTTGGCTGGGTAGACAAGATAGAAATGACGGACTGTCCCGCAAAAGGCGAGGCGGCTTCCGCAAAGGCGGTAAGGTCTAGCCCGGTGCCGTGTCGCCCCAACGCGTCGACACCTTCGCGGCCGCGCAACAGATTGCGAAGACGCGCCAGCAGTATTTGCATCGCGCCGTGTTTCGGAAGCACATCATCAGCCCCTTCAAAAAGCGCCTGCCGTCGAAGCGGCGCATCTTGGCCCGACAGCAGGGCAAGTATAGGCACATCGCGTGTTGCAGGGTTGGCACGCAGGTGTTTGATAACCGCGATCCCCGACATATCGGGCAACACAAGATCAAGCAGAATTAAATCGGGCGGATCTTGCACCGCCATCCGCAGGCTGCTGACCCCATCATGGGCAAGCACAGGCTGATAGAACGCTTCCTTAAGCGCCACCTTAAAGACGATGCGATTTGTAGCAACGCCATCAACAATCAGAATCTTGCCAACCATGGCTTGTGCTGCCCAACTTCCCAAACATAGACTAACGACATTCTGCCGCCAATTTGGTTAAGATTTCCTTTCCAAGACTGGGGGCATGGCTGTCAAAATCGGATAGATGAATTGAAAAATATGGGGATAACCGGCAAAAATCGGCAAGAAGCTGCCGAAACTCTGGCATTGCAGGTGTTAACGTGGCTTGCTGGCAATGATGAACTTTTCCCTGTTTTCCTTGGCGCAACCGGTGCATCTGCAAACGATATTGCCAAGAATGCCGCGCAACCAGAATTCTTGGGGTCAGTTTTGGACTTTTTGTTAACCGATGATGCATGGGTGACCGAATTCTGCAATGCGGCAGGTTTGCCGTATGACGCGCCCTTGCAAGCCAGGGCTGCATTGCCGGGTGGAGAAGTGTTCAATTGGACATGATCGAAATGTATTTGGCGCGCTGCCGCCAGCTAAGTTTCAGATTTACACCTTTGGATTGTTTCATGATTCTGCTTTTCCCAGCAAACTTTGATTGGACTTTTCGATGATTGACGGCATTATTTTTGACAAAGACGGCACCCTGTTCGATTTTCGCCTGAGCTGGGGGCGATGGACAGCCGATCTTTTGCGCGCGCTTGCCAGCGACACTGCCCGGGCAGCAGACCTTGGGCGCGTGATCGGATACAACATCGCGACTGGCGTATTCGCCCCGGATAGCCCGGTCATTGCAGCGACGCCGCGTGAGATTGCAGAATGCATGTTGCCACATTTGCCGGGGCAATCGCTGATCGGCTTAATTGATCAGATGAACAAGCTTTCTGCCGCAACAGAAATGTGCCCCGCCGTGGCTTTGAAGCCGCTTTTGGCCGATCTGCGCATGCGCGGTTTGAAAATCGGATTGGCGACCAATGATACCGAAGCCCCGGCAACAGCGCATCTTGTTGCAGCTGGGGTTTTTGATTTGTTCGATTTTGTTGCGGGCTGCGATTCCGGGTACGGCGGCAAGCCTGCGCCTGGGCAGCTATTGGCGTTTGCCGCTGCATTCGGGCTTGATCCGGGCCGCGTCGCCATGGTTGGCGACAGTCACCATGATTTATTGGCCGGGCGCGCCGCAGGCATGTATGCCGTTGCGGTTCTGACGGGCATCGCCGAGGCCGGTGATCTTGCGCCACATGCCGATGTGGTGTTGCAAGACATCAACGCCCTTCCAAGCTGGATTGACCAGCTTTGTATGGCTGTTCACTGACAGCAGACAAAAACGACACGTTTGCGTCGCCAAGGAAGTGTCCAATTGCGCAGCACATCGTTCATCCTTGCCTGAAGGGCCCGATTTATGGGCCAAGCAAGCGTGGAGAACCGGGTATGATCGAGGAGCAAGGCAAAAAGCGCCGTGCGGGTGGGCGGGCCGGGAACAAGGAACGGGCTGGAACGGCGGTTATTGATCAAATGCCATGGCGTATTCCGGTGAACCCCGACAGGCCAACCGAGCCGTTAGACGCCGACGGTGTGTTGGCTATTCACAAAGGGGCCATGCGCATCCTGAAAGACATCGGGATCGAATTTCTGAACCCTGATGCTGTGACTATCCTCAAAAAAGCGGGTTGCAAGGTTGACGGCACCAACGTTCGGATGGACGAAACGTTTGTGATGGAGATGTTGGCGCATGCGCCATCTGAATTTCCCATCACACCGCGCAATCCTGCACGCGAAGTGATTATCGGTGGCAAGCATATGGTGTTTGTTAACGTATCATCGCCGCCTAATTCCTGGGATATGGAACGGGGTAAACGGTCTGGTGATTTTGAAACCTTCAAGGAATTTATGAAGCTGACGCAGTACTTTAACTGCATCCATATTGCGGGTGGCTATCCGGTTGAACCGATTGATATTCACCCCGCCGTGCGGCATCTGGACTGCGTTTATGAAAAGCTGACGCTGACGGATAAGGTGATCCACGCCTATTCGCTGGGCGCAGAGCGCGTCGAGGACGTGATGGAAATGACCCGCCTTGCGGCTGGGCTTACCCATGACGAATTCGATGCACGGCCGCGGATGTATACCAACATCAACTCTGTCTCGCCGCTGAAACACGATTATCCAATGCTGGACGGTGCGATGCGATTGGCGAAACGCGGTCAGCCGGTGATCGTGACGCCGTTTACGCTGGCGGGGGCAATGGCGCCGGTCACGATGGCGGGGGCCGTATCGCTTAGCATTGCCGAGGCGCTGGCGGCAATTGCGCTGTTGCAATACATCAATCCCGGCTGTCCGGTGGCGATTGGCACTTTCACCTCAAATGTCGATATGAAATCTGGCGCGCCTGCTTTTGGCACGCCTGAATATATGCGCGCCACCCAAATGACAGGGCAACTCGCGCGGTACTACAAACTGCCTTTGCGGTCATCGGGCGTTTGTGCGGCCAATGTGCCGGATGGGCAGGCGATGTGGGAAACCAGCAATTCGCTGTGGGCCGCCGTGCAATCTGGCACCAATATGGTCTACCACGCGGCGGGGTGGCTGGAAGGCGGGCTGATCGCATCGCCCGAAAAGTTTGTGATGGACTGTGAAGTGCTGCAAATGATCCAACGCTATTGCGAACCGTCAACCTTTGCGACCACCGAAGATGACCTTGCCTTTGACGCCATAAAAGAGGTTGGGGCAGGCGGGCACTATTTTGGCTGTCAGCACACGCAAGATCGCTATGCCACCGCGTTCTATGCACCTTTCGTGTCAGATTGGCGCAATTATGAGGCGTGGAATATTGATGGTGCGGTCTGGACGACCGAGCGCGCACACCGGATTTACAAGCAGATCATCGCCGAATTTGAAGCGCCCGCAATGAACGACGATCACAAGGAAGATCTTCGTCGCTTCGTGGCCAAACGCAAACAAGAAGGCGGCGCGCCGACGGATTTCTGATCCTCTGAGCAAGATCGCAAAAATTTTTCATACGAAAAATCTTCGTACGAAAATTTTTGATGTTTGCTGTTCTCTGAAGGCTGAGATTAGGAAAACGCTATTCCCACCAAGGATCAATCGCCGCAATATCTTCGTCGGACCAGCCAAAATGATGTGCCAATTCATGCACCAGAACATGTGTCACCAAATCGGCCAGACAAATATCACCGCGTTCCGCCCATTCATCCAAAATGGGGCGGCGGAATAGCCAGATCAGATCGGGCGCCATGGGTTGATCGGCGACTGATTTTTCGGTGAGCGGTATGCCTTGATATAAACCCGTCAACTCGTAAGGATCCTCTAACCCCATCTCTTCCAGATGATCGTCGGATACAAAATCCTCGACACGCAGTGCCACCTGATTGGCCGCTGGACGAAACGCAACGGGCAGGCTTTCTATCGCCGCTTGTGCCAATGCCTCGATCAGGGCGATATCGGGGGCGTAGAATTTTGTCTCTGCATCGGTCATGTCGCCAGCCTAACCTGTTTGGCCGCAAACTGGAATGCCAGTCGCCACGGAGGGTAACTGGACAAAACCGATGCGCTATGACAGGGAAGACCCCTGCAAGGAGAGCCGTCCGATGACCGCCGACAGACCCACTATTACCCGCTTTGCACCGTCCCCCACTGGATTTATCCATGTGGGCAACCTGCGCACCGCGTTGATGAATTACCTGATCACCGCCAAGGCCGGGGGCACATTCATTCTGCGGCTGGATGATACCGATCAGGACCGCTCAAAGCAGGAATATGCCGATGGGATCATGGAAGATCTGGATTGGCTGGGCCTGCATTGGGACCGGGTTGAAAAACAATCTTTGCGGATGGACCGCTACCGCGAAGCGGCGGATCAACTGCGCGCGAACGGTCGGTTCTACGAATGCTTCGAGAGCCCGGTTGAGTTGGACCTGAAGCGCAAGAAACAACTGAACATGCACAAGCCGCCGGTTTATGACCGCGCGTCTTTGCATCTGTCTGAGGA
Source organism: Pseudorhodobacter sp. (assembly GCA_031413495.1). GTDB lineage: Bacteria > Pseudomonadota > Alphaproteobacteria > Rhodobacterales > Rhodobacteraceae > JACMNW01. The sequence goes on from JANOFE010000034.1 coordinate 60,994, forward strand.
TCAGAAGGCTGCAATGCGGGCCGAGGGGCGGGCTGGCTATTGGCGGTTCCGGCTGGATCAAGAGCGGATTGAATGGCCGGATGGCATTCTGGGGCCGATTTCAATAGATGCGGCCTCGGTGTCAGACCCGGTATTGATCCGCGCCGACGGGCAGGTGCTTTATACCTTTGCAAGCTCGGTCGATGATATCGACATGGGCGTCAGTTTCATCGTGCGCGGTGCCGATCATGTGACCAATACGGCCACGCAAATTCAGATCATGCAAGCGATGGGTGGGGTGCCGCCGTCGTTCGCGCACCACAGCTTGCTGACAGGTGCGAAGGGCGAAGAATTGTCCAAACGGCTTGGCACCCTGTCGCTGCGCGATCTGCGCAGCGCGGGGGTAGAGCCGATGGCTTTGCTGTCGCTGATGGCGCGGCTTGGGTCATCCAAACCGGTGGAACTGGCCCATTCGATGCAAGATTTGATCGACGGCTTTGATGTCGGCAGTTTTGGTGCGGCGCCGACCAAGTTTGATGCCGAGGATCTGTTCCCGCTGACCCGCGCGCATGTGCAAAGCCTGCCTTTGTCTGCTGTTGCCACCGATGTGGCGGCGCTGGGCGTGCCAGCCAGTGATGCGCAGGCGTTTTGGGATGTGGCCAAGGGCAACATCACCATCAAGGCCGATCTGGCCCAATGGTGGCACCTGTTCCGTGATGGGGCAGAGCCCTTGGTTGATGACGAGGATAAAGCGTTCGTCGCCGAAGCGCTCGCGATGTTGCCCGCAAAGCCCTGGACAACGGCGACTTGGCATGACTGGACCGAAACCGTAAAGGCCGCCACAGGCCGTAAGGGCAAGGGTCTTTACCGCCCACTTCGCCGCGCATTGACAGGGCTGGATGCCGGACCGGAAATGGCCGACGTGATGCCGATGCTTCAGGTGGTGCGCGGGCTTTAACGCGCTAATTTGTCTTGCAAGAACGGGGGGCTGTCTGCCCCCCCGCCCCCCCCGAGGATATTTTTGAACAGGAGAATGCGGAAGGCCAGCTTTCCGCGACCGCCCTATGGCCCCAATCACCGCGCGCGCGACCGGCAAGCCGGCGAAGTTTCTGGAAGGCAACCTGTTTCGGCATGTGGCGGTGATGTCGCTGACCTCGTCCGTTGGATTGATGGTGCTGTTCATGGTCGATTTCATCAACATCATCTTCATCTCTTGGCTGGGCGACGCGGAACTTACTGCGGCTATCGGCTATGCCGGGGCGATCTTGTTTTTCACTACGTCGTTCGGGATTGGCATGGCCATTGCTGCATCGGCTTTGGTTGCGCGGGCAGTCGGGCGCGGCGATCTGGCGGAAGCGCGCACCAAAGCCACCAATGCGGTGATCTGGGGGGTGGTGTTCGGCATTTTGTTTGTGGTGGCGGTGTGTTTCAATCTGCGGTTTCTGGTGGCGGCACTTGGGGCAAGCGGGCGCACCCTGGACCAGGCGGTGCATTACCTTTCCATCGTGGTGCCGACTTTGCCATTGCTGATGGTGGGCATGATTGGCGGTGCAATCTTGCGCAGCCACGGCGACGCCAAGCGGGCGATGATGGCCACGATTTATGGCGGACTGGCCAATGCGGCGCTGGACCCGATCCTGATTTTTGGGCTTGGGCTTGATCTGACCGGGGCGGCAATCGCGACTGTTGTCGCACGGTTCGTAATTGCCGGGACCGCGTTGTTACCGGTTATGCGGCACTATGGTGGCTTTGACAGACCGTCGTGGTCCAGTTTGTCCTTTGATCTGCGCCCGATTGCCTTTATCGCAGCACCCGCCATTCTAACCCAGCTTGCAACCCCGGTTGGCCAAGCTTTTGTGACCCGTGCGGTATCGGGATATGGCGAGGCGGCGGTGGCGGGCATGGCCGTGATCGGGCGGATGACACCCGTGGCCTTTGGCGTAATATTTGCGCTGTCCGGGGCAATTGGCCCGATCATCGGGCAAAACTATGGGGCGGGCAAAATGGATCGCGTAAGGTTGGCCTTCATCGAAGGCTTGCGGTTTACCGCGCTGTTCACGCTGGTCGTAGCGGGCGTCCTTTTCATGTTGCGGTCGCCGATTGCCGATCTGTTCCAAGCAGAAGGCGTCACGCGGCAAATCATCTATCTGTTCTGCGGTCCGCTGGCCTTGTTGTTTTTCTTCAACGGGGTGATTTTCGTGGCAAATTCCGCCTTCAACAACCTTGGCTATCCTTTCCATTCTACATGGACCAATTGGGGCCGTCATACGATTGGCACCGTCCCTTTGGCGCTTTTTGGCGGCAGCTTGCTGGGCGCGCAGGGGGTTTTGCTGGGGCAGGCGGCGGGAGGCGTGGCTTTTGGCTTGGTTGCATGGTGGTTGGCGCTGCGTGTGATGCCAAAGGTCGGTTGACCAATCCATGCATGCGTCGCAGGTGGCCTGCAACAGGTCGCAAACGCTTTCCCCCTTGCCAGCGTGGCGGAAGGCAGGCTAGGCATAGCGCATCAGAACCGGGAGAATCCGGTTGGGGGCAACCCCATCTGGTGCCGAAGGAGCAACCGCCCCGGTAAACTCTCAGGCGCAAGGGACCGTTCTGGTAGTGACAGTCTGGAGAGTGGTGCAACAGCACCCGCCGAAGGGATAACAATCTCAGGCGCCCCAAATGGGGTAGGGACAGAAGGGGCATCGTGGGGCGGGGATTGGCCCGTCTGAACGGTGCCGGGCATCTGTCCGACCGATGGTTTAGGGGGCTATCTTGGCCGAAGAACTGCATAGGTTAGCCTTGCACGATCTGCACGTGGCACGCGAGGGCAAGATGGTGCCGTTTGCGGGCTATGAGATGCCGGTGCAATACGCGCCTGGTGTGATGAAGGAACATCTGCACACACGCATCGCCGCTGGCCTGTTTGACGTCAGCCATATGGGGCAGGTGATTTTGCGTCCGCGAGAGGGCTATGAGGCAACCGCGCTGGCGTTTGAGGCGCTGATGCCGGTGGATGTTTTGGCAACCGTTCCTGGTCGCCAACGCTATGGCCTGTTCACCAATGACACCGGGGGCATTCTGGATGACCTGATGTTTGCCAACCGGGGGGATCATCTGTTTGTCGTGGTGAACGCCGCCTGCAAAGCGCAGGATGTGGCACATATGCAAGCGTATTTGTCGGCCACGACTGAGGTTATTGCTGTCACTGACCGCGCCCTTTTGGCGTTGCAAGGGCCTTTGGCCGAGGCCGTATTAGCGCGGCTGATGCCGGATGTAGTGGCAATGAAGTTTATGGATTCATTGGTTTTTTCATGGCAGGGCGCAGAGATATGGATTTCCCGTTCTGGCTATACTGGCGAGGACGGCTTTGAAATCTCTATCCCAAATGCGTTGGCCGAAGCTTTCGCAGCCGCCCTGCTCGACCAACCCGAAGTGATGCCCATCGGCCTTGGTGCGCGTGACAGCTTGCGGCTGGAAGCGGGGCTTTGCCTTTATGGCCATGACATCGACACCACCACCAGCCCGGTTGAGGCGGGGCTGACCTGGGCCATTCAGAAAGCCCGCCGGGCGGGTGGCGCGCGCGCAGGCGGATTTCCCGGCGACGACCGCATTTTGCAGGAATTGGCTGACGGTCCAGAACGTCTTCGCGTTGGATTGCGCCCCGAAGGCCGCGCGCCGATGCGTGAAGGCACCGCACTGTTCGCGCCCGATGCTACGCCGCTGGGTACTGTCACCTCTGGTGGCTTTGGCCCGTCGGTTGAAGCCCCGATCGCCATGGGCTATGTCGCTGCCGCCTTTGCCACCCCCGGCACCGCCCTGACGGGCGAAGTGCGGGGCAAGCATTTGCCTGTCACTGTTACTAAATTGCCTTTCCATTCCACAACTTACAAGCGCTGAGGAGCGTCCCCATGAAATATACCGAAGATCACGAATGGCTGCGCGTTGAGGGCGATCTGATCGTCGTTGGCATCACCGAACACGCCGCCACACAGTTGGGCGATGTGGTGTTTGTGGAACTGCCCGAAGTTGAAACCATGGTTGCGGCGGGCGACGAAGTTGTGGTGATCGAAAGCGTCAAAGCCGCGTCTGACATTCTTGCCCCGGTGGACGGCGAGATTGTAGCCGTGAATGACGCGCTTTCCGACACTCCCGCGCTGGTGAACGAAGACCCGACCGGGGCTGCGTGGATGTTTAAGATCAAGGTCGATGACCTGTCAATTCTGGACCAGTTCATGGACGAAGACGAATACAACGATCTGATCGGGTAAAGTGCTGATCAAACCGGAGTTTTCGAAAACTCCATTCAAAATCCTTCGAAGGATTTTACGGGCGCAACCCTGTGTCCGTTGATCCTTAAATCACAGAGGCGTGCCATGACCTTTACCCCAACCGATTATAATCCCTATGATTTTGCTAATCGTCGCCACATTGGCCCGTCACCTGCCGAAATGGCGCTGATGCTGAAGGCGGTTGGCGTGGCCAGCCTTGATCAGTTGATTGATGAAACCGTGCCAGCAGACATTCGGCAGGCAAAGCCACTGACGTGGGCACCACTGGCCGAACATGAATTGCTGGCCCGGATGCGCCAGGTGGCAGATAAGAACAAGGTGATGACCAGCTTGATCGGGCAGGGCTATTACGGCACTGTCACACCGCCCGCTATTCAGCGGAATATCTTGGAAAATCCGGCGTGGTACACGGCCTATACCCCCTACCAGCCCGAAATTGCACAAGGCCGGCTTGAGGCCTTGTTGAACTATCAAACCATGGTGACGGACCTGACCGGGTTGCCTGTGGCGAACGCGAGTTTGCTAGACGAGGCGACGGCAGCGGCGGAAGCCATGACCATGGCGGAACGCACTGCTAAGTCGAAAGCGCGGGCGTTTTTTGTCGATGCGCAGTGCCACCCGCAAACCATTGAGGTGATCCGCACTCGGGCTGCGCCCTTGGGGATCGAAGTGCTGGTGGGCGACCCCGCAGATCTGGTTGCAGGCGATGTTTTCGGGGCGATTTTTCAATATCCCGGCACACTTGGCCATATCTGTGATTTCACAAGTCACATCGCGGCACTGCATGCCGCAAAGGCGATAGCTGTGGTGGCCACGGATCTTCTGGCGCTGTGTATGCTGAAAGAACCGGGGGCGATGGGGGCGGATATTGCCGTCGGGTCAAGCCAGCGGTTTGGCGTGCCGCTGGGTTACGGCGGCCCACATGCGGCGTTTATGTCCTGCACCGATGATCTGAAACGCGCAATGCCGGGACGCATCGTCGGGGTGTCAATCGACGCGCGCGGCAACAAGGCGTATCGGCTTTCCCTGCAAACGCGAGAACAACATATCAGACGTGAAAAAGCCACGTCGAACGTCTGCACGGCACAGGCGCTGTTGGCCGTAATGGCCAGTTTTTACGCAGTTTTTCATGGGCCACTTGGCCTGCGTGCCATCGCCGAACGCGTGCATTTCAACACCGTGCGCCTATCCAAAGCCCTGCGTGCGGCAGGTGCGAAGGTGTCGCCCAAAGCGTTCTTTGATACCATCACGGTCGAGGTCGGCGTGGGGCAGGCGGGGATTCTTGCTGCCGCCCGGCAAGAGGGCCTTAATTTCCGCAAGATCGGCAATGACCGGGTGGGGATTTCTCTGGATGAGACGTCGGATGAGGCCGTGCTGCACAGGGTGCTGCGGGCGTTCGGGATTACCATCGCACCGCCACATCGCGGGACGCTTGGCTTTGGGATGGATATGCTGCGGCAATCGGACTTTCTGACCCATCCGGTGTTTCATATGAACCGGGCGGAATCGGAAATGATGCGCTATATGCGGCGGTTATCCGACCGTGATCTGGCGCTGGACCGGGCGATGATCCCGCTGGGATCTTGCACGATGAAATTGAATGCAGCGGCGGAAATGATGCCGATCACTTGGCCGGAATTTGGCACCTTGCACCCGTTCGCGCCGATGGATCAGGCGATGGGGTATCACGAAGCGATCAGTGATTTGTCAGAAAAGCTATGTGAAATAACGGGTTACGATGCTATGTCGATGCAGCCCAATTCCGGGGCGCAGGGGGAATATGCGGGGCTGTTGACCATCGCCGCCTATCACAGGTCGCGGGGGGATCATCAGCGTGATGTGTGCCTGATCCCGGTATCCGCCCATGGCACCAACCCCGCGTCAGCACAGATGTCGGGGATGAAGGTGGTGGTGGTGAAATCCGCCCCGAACGGCGATGTGGATATCGAGGATTTTCGTGCCAAGGCGGTGGCGGCGGGGGATACGCTGGCGGCCTGCATGATCACCTACCCATCAACCCATGGTGTGTTTGAAGAAACTGTCCGCGATATCTGTGCCATCACGCATGAATTTGGCGGTCAGGTTTACATCGACGGCGCGAATATGAACGCCATGGTCGGGCTGGTGCAGCCGGGCAAAATTGGCGGCGATGTCAGCCATTTGAACCTGCACAAAACCTTTGCCATTCCGCATGGCGGGGGTGGGCCGGGGATGGGGCCGATTGGGGTGAAGGCACACCTTGCGGCGTTCCTGCCGGGGCATCCTGAGACAGGTGGAAGTGAGGGGCCGGTGTCAGCGGCACCCTATGGTTCGGCCTCTATCCTTTTGATATCATGGGCCTATTGCTTGATGATGGGTGGGCCGGGCTTGACGCAAGCGACGCGGGTGGCGATCTTGAATGCCAATTACATCGCGGCGCGGTTGAGGGGGGCCTATGAGGTCTTGTTCATGGGAAATCGGGGCCGGGTGGCACATGAATGTATCCTTGATACGCGTCCCTTTGCCGAGGTCGGGGTCACGGTGGATGACATCGCAAAGCGGCTGATTGACAACGGGTTCCATGCCCCAACGATGAGCTGGCCAGTATCGGGCACGCTTATGGTAGAGCCGACGGAATCAGAAACCAAAGCTGAAATTGACCGCTTTATCAATGCGTTGCTGGCGATCCGGGCAGAGATCAAGGCAGTCGAGAACGGCGAGATTTCAGCCGAAGACAGTCCCCTGCGCCATGCGCCGCATACGGTGGAAGACCTTGTTGCCGACTGGACCCGGGCCTATCCGCGTGAACAGGGGTGCTTTCCGCCCGGCGCGTTTAGGGTGGATAAATACTGGCCGCCGGTGGGCCGTGTGGATAATGTGTTTGGTGACCGCAATCTGGTCTGCACATGCCCGCCTGTGGAAAGTTACATGGAGGCGGCGGAGTAGGCTGCATCCCGTGCTTTTTGCGTGCATACGGGCCAATAGCTTGCCGACCAGCAAAACACGGCTGATCAGTATTTTTGAACGGCGGCCTAGCAACCCGCCGTTTTCAAGCAGTGCTCAGGGGATACCCGGAATGTTTCGCCGCGACGCCATTAAATAGTCAAGATCAAGACGCTTATCATTTGCGGAACCCCAAGATTGGCTTTGATATGTCCGCAATTGAAATTTTATCTGCAGACGCGCCTGAAAAGGCCGCTCGTGGACCATTGAAGCGGTTTCTGTTTCGGGCCGAGTGGCGGCTAGTGGCTTTGGTTGCGCTGCTGTGCATCGGCTGTGTTGTTAGCGCTGCGCTAAGAGATCAGGCAGTGGCATGGGGTGGGTTTTTCGCCCCATTTGGTGCCAGTGTGTTGTTGATCCTGATCGGGTTGTATGTCCGCGCCACGCGCCCGATGCCACGGATCGCGCTTGGCGCAATTGGCTTTGGTATTTTCATGTCATTCACGGGCAGCGTGGCGATCTTTATCTATACGCTGTTCCCGGTCGCCTTTCCGCTGATTGACCCGTCTCTGATGGCAATAGATGCGTCACTTGGATATGTATGGACTGATTTTGTGCAGTCCGTTGCCGCCTACCCGATGGTTGGGCTGGGCCTTAGGTATGTTTATCTTAGCATTTTGCCTCAGATGGTTGCGGTGATCGTCCTGTTGGCGTTTCTGAACCGTCCGGTCACCCTGCACCGATTTCTTTCGGTCGGCATCTTTTGCATGATTGTGACCGTTACCATCTGGTCGGTGTTCCCGAGTGTGGGGCCCGGCGCAAATTCGTCGGTGCCGGTTGACGTGGCAAGCAGCATTGATCTGGTGCTTGATATGGCCTACGCGGCCGAGTTACAGCGGCTTGCGGCGGAAGGCATACCCGTGATCGCGCCGAATACCATCACGGGTGTTATCGCCTTTCCATCTTTTCACATGATCATGGCCTGCATGGTGGTGTGGTTCACGCGGGATACTGTGGCGTTCATTCCTGCACTGGTCGTCAATATCGCGATGGTGCCTGCGACCCTGTCACATGGGGGACATCATCTGGTGGATTTGGTTGCAGGTGTTGTAGCGTTCTTTTTATGTGTTTGGGCGGTCAATCGGCTGATACCGGTTCAATCGACAACGTGACGCCGGCGATGCCGGCAGGGAACAATCACGCAGTCAGAAAAATGCGCACTGTCTCTTCAAACTCACGCGGTTTTTCGGCGTGCAGCCAGTGGCCTGCACCGGGGATGCGGGCCAGCCGCGCGCGGGGAAACTGTGCTAAGATCAGCGCGCGGTGTTCGGGCAAAACGTAAGAGCTTTCTGCGCCGGTCAGAAAAAGTGCCGGGCCATCAAAGGTGCCGGGCGTACCCGGCCAGCCGACGATTTTTGGCATCTCGCGGTCCAGCACAGGCAGGTTCAACCGCCACCTCGGCGGGATTGCCCGTAGGTCCAGCGATTGCAGAAAGAACGCGCGCAGGGCGGGGTCGGCAATCGTTTTGGCCAACCGCTGGTCGGCATCGGCCCGGTTGGTAAGACCGGTCAGGTCAAGCCCGGCCATGGCGGCGACATTCTGGCTTTGATCGTGGCTATAGGCCACCGGGCCTATATCGGCCACCACCAGTTTGCGCACATGCGCGCTTTGCGTCAGCGCCAGAACCATGGCGGTTTTGCCACCCATCGAATGGCCCAAAACATCGGCAACACCGCCATGCGCCAGGATCACCTCTGCCAGATCAGCGGCCATTTCCGGGTAGCTTTGGGTCTGGTTGCGTGGGCTATCGCCATGGTTGCGCATATCAACGGTGATCACGGCGCGGCTGTCTGCCAGCCTGCGGGCGATCACCCCCCAGTTGCGGCCAGAGCCGAACAGGCCATGCGCAATCAGCAGAGGTGGGTTGGTTTGGGGCGCTGTGGCCGGAAAAATGGTGAAACTGAGCATGATTTTGGTCTAATCCAATACTGCCAACCGGACCAGAGGTGTTGTCACACGGGGGCCGCTGCGCGTAAGCTGTATCGCACAGCAGATGAGGGTTCGATGAGCGCCGTAACAATACAGCAGATGGCCGAACGGGTTGCCAGCCTGTTGGAAGAACGCCTGAACATTAAGGGCAAAGGACTGACGGAGAAACTGCGTAAAAGCGGGCGGCTGTTGCCACGCAAGGTGCGAAATGCAGCCGAGCAGTTGGCGGATGCAGCAGGGCGGTCGCAAAATCCAAAACTGCTTTTGCAAATCGATGAAGCCGCTGTTGTTGTGGCCTATGATATTTGTTCAAAGCATTTAAGCAAGATTGATGCCGGACATCTACGAATGACCGGAATTTTGGGCACCGCAAGTTCGATGGTGATCAGTCTGATGGTGGTGGCGGTGATTGTGATCGGTATTCTGTATTGGCGCGGTTATTTATAAGTGACGAGGCCGCGATGGCACGACCCCGTCAAAATTCAACAGCAGATCACAGTCCCGGATAGATCGGGAACTGGGCGCATAGCGTGGCGACTTTTGCGCGGACAGCGGCCTCAACATGGGCATTGCCGTCTTCACCATTGGCGGCAAGGCCATCGACCACTTCGACAATCCAATCACCGATCTGGCGAAATTCAGACTCCGTAAAACCGCGTGTGGTGCCTGCGGGGGTGCCAAGGCGGACGCCTGATGTGATGGTGGGTTTTTCGGTGTCAAACGGGATGCCGTTTTTGTTGCACGTGATATGGGCGCGGCCCAAGGCTTTCTCGGTGGCGTTGCCTTTTACGCCTTTGGGGCGCAGATCGACCAGCATCAGATGGCTGTCGGTGCCGCCTGTCACAATGTCCAGCCCGCCTTTCATCAGCTGATCGGCCAGCGCCTGGGCGTTCTTGATCACCTGCGCTTGGTATGTTTTGAAACCGGGCTGCAGTGCTTCACCGAAGGCCACGGCTTTGGCGGCGATCACATGCATCAAGGGGCCGCCTTGAATGCCGGGGAAGATGGCGGAGTTGAACTTTTTCGCCAAGGCTTCGTCATTCGTAAGGATCATGCCGCCGCGTGGCCCGCGCAGGGTTTTGTGGGTGGTGGTGGTTGCGACATGTGCGTGGGGGAAGGGCGACGGGTAAAGGCCTGCCGCGACCAGCCCTGCGAAATGCGCCATATCGACCAACAGGTAGGCACCGACCGAGTCCGCAATCGCGCGCATGCGCGTAAAGTCGATGATGCGGGGAATGGCAGACCCCCCGGCGATGATCATCTTGGGCTGGTGTTCGGTGGCAAGGCGTTGCACCTCGTCATAATCCAGCAGCAAATCTTGGCGGCGCACACCGTATTGGATGGCGTTGAACCATTTGCCCGATTGGTTTGGGGCGGCCCCGTGCGTAAGGTGGCCGCCTGCGTCAAGGCTCATCCCCAGAATGGTGTCACCGGGTTTGATCAGGGCCTGAAAGACGCCTTGGTTGGCCTGCGAGCCGGAATTGGGTTGCACATTGGCGAAGTCGCAGTTGAAAAGTTGCTTGGCGCGATCAATGGCAAGATTTTCGGCCACATCGACATATTGACAGCCGCCATAGTACCGCTTGCCCGGATAGCCTTCGGCGTATTTGTTGGTCATCACTGAGCCCTGCGCTTCCATCACGGCGCGGGAGACGATGTTTTCTGATGCGATAAGTTCAATCTCATCGCGCTGACGGCCAAGTTCCTGCGTCATCGCGCCGAACAGTTCGGGGTCGCGGGACGACAGGGGTTCGGCAAAGAAACCAGTATCGCGGTGTGGGGCGTTCATCGGCATCTCCTCAGGGCTGTGGCAGCGATTGATCGGTATCTAGTGCAAACTGGCCAAGCGGGAAAGGTAAGAAAACGACGCAGAGGGCCGCGATAGCGAAATCATCTTTCCTATGCGGCGCGCTGGGGGGTTGAGTTTGCGCGGGCCGACGGCCAAGGTCAGCACAGCTATGATAAAGGACAGGCCCATGGCCAATCGGAACATTGCCTTCAAGGCAAGCTCTGCACCAGCGGCGCAGGCAGCATTGGCGGCGTTAACGGCGGTTTATGGGCAATGCCCGGTCAAGCGCGCTACCTGGGTGGTGGCGCTGGGTGGCGACGGCTTTATGTTGCAGACACTGCATGCCACGCAGGCTTTGGGGTTGCCTGTTTACGGTATGAACTGCGGCACGATCGGGTTCTTGATGAATGCGTATTCTGCCGAAGGGTTGGCAGAACGCCTTGCTGCTGCGGAAGAAGCGGTGATCAACCCGCTGGCTATGCGGGCGCAAACCGGGTCTGGCAAAGTGACGGATGCGCTTGCGATTAACGAGGTTTCGCTGTTGCGTGCCGGGCCGCAAGCCGCAAAATTGCAGATCAGTATTGATGGCAAAGTGCGGCTTGATGAATTGGTCTGTGACGGCGCATTGGTGGCCACACCCGCCGGATCAACGGCTTATAATTATTCGGCGCATGGGCCGATCCTGCCGATCCGGTCGGATGTGCTTGCGTTGACTGCGATGGCGGCGTTCCGGCCAAGGCGCTGGCGGGGGGCGCTGTTGCCAAAGACAGCGGTGGTTCGGTTTGATGTGCTGGAGCCGGAAAAGCGACCTGTGATGGCGGACGCCGATGGCAGGTCGGTGCGCGATGTGGTGTCGGTTGAAATTCGGTCGGAACCCGCGGTGGTGCACCGTATCTTGTTCGATCCGGGGCACGGGTTGGAAGAACGGCTTATCGGCGAGCAGTTCGTTTAGGGTTTCGCCCAGCCTTCGATTTTGCGGTAGAGCGTGGACGGGGAAACGTCCAATTCACGCGCTGCTTTTGGCACCGATCCGCCATGGCGGGCCAGGGTCGCCTCGATGACGGTTTGTTCAATCTCGGCCATGGTTTTGCCGATCAGGGCGTCTAGCATCGGTTCATTGGGTGCTTGCCGCGCGACCGCAGGCAAAAGGGGCTGCACATGGGTGTCACCCAGATCGTCGGGCAACATGGCTTGTGTGACCAAACCGCCATCATTCAATACAACCACATTGCGGATGACGTTCAGCAACTGGCGCACATTGCCGGGCCACGGCAGGCGGCGGAACAGCGCGCGCACTTGCGGGGACAGGCCATCAAAATGGCGGCCTTCCTCATCTGCAAAGCGGGCAAGCGCGGTTTCGGCAATTTCGATCATGTCATCCGCACGTTCGCGCAGCGGCGGCATGTGAATGGGCACCACGTAAAGGCGGTAATACAGGTCTTCGCGAAACTGGCCGCGCCGCACGGCATCAAGCGGATCCACGTTGGTAGCACAGACGATACGGACGTTGACCTTGCGCGGCCGGGTGGCACCGACCGGCTGTACAGTAGAGGTTTGCAAGAAACGCAGCAGTTTGGTTTGCAGCGCCGGGGCCATTTCGCAGATTTCGTCCAAAAACAGCGTGCCGCCATCAGCAGCGGTTGCCGCACCCGGTTTGTCAGATATCGCCCCGGTGAACGAGCCTTTCATATGGCCGAATACTTCGGATTCCAGCAAATCCTGCGGGATGGCCCCACAGTTTAGCGCTATGAACGGGCCTGCCGCGCGGTTGGAATTGTCATGCACGGCCAGTGCACAAAGTTCTTTGCCGGTACCGCTTTCGCCGGTGATGAACACGGTTGCCATCGACCGCGCGACGGAGCGGATTTTGGCATGGATGCGGCCCATTGCATCGGATGATCCGATGAAAGAACTGGCGCTGATTGCTGCGGCGGGGGCAGCGATTTTGGTGGCTACGCTGTGCGGGGATCGTCGTGCGTCACGGTCGCCCGCGGCATTTTCAACGGCACCCAAAAAGCGCTGTTCATCAAACGGTTTGACCAAAAACTCATGCGCACCTGCGCGCATAGCCTCGACCGCTTTGTTGATGGACCCATTGGCGGTTATCACAATCACGGCGGTTTCAGGGTGCAGCGCCAGCATATCCTGCATGACATCAAGCCCGTCCCGGTCTGGCAGTACCAGATCAAGCAACACAACATCCGGCACGGTTTCGATAAATTGCGCCATGCCATCGGCGGCGGTTCCGGCCACACGCACGGCGTGGCCTGCCGCCATAAGGACGGATTTATAGACCAGTTGCAGCGATGGCATATCTTCGATCAGCAGCACATTTGGACGCTGATTTTTACGGCTGATCAGGGCGGGACGAGCAGACATTGTTACTCCTCCATTGGGGCAAGGCTGGCGAGGGTCGAGATCAGTTCAGCAAGGCCACGCATGGTTTGTGCTTTCATAGCATGAATTTTGACCAAGTCCTGATCGCGCGCAAGCGCATTCAGCTGTTGAGCAGTGGCGTGCAAATCGGCGTCTCCGACTGTTCCTGCAAGGGCAATAAGAACATGGCTATGCAGCCGCAATGCGGCGCAATCGGGGCCGTTCCATGCGGGATCAAGGCCAAATTCGGTTGATTTCAGATCGTCCAGAAAGGCGGCGATGATGGTGGGCGCGTTGGCGGGCCCGGCCATCAAAAGCAGGTTGCGCAGAGGGGTGGTGTCAATTTCGCGGATGGTTGCGGGAAAGATTTGGCTGCGATCATCGGTCATGGCACGGCCTGTTCCTTCAACTTAAGTGCAGTTCTGATCGGTAAGTTGAGTGGTTGGGAATGGCGGATGGGCGAGGTTGCGCGACACTTGGCCGAGGATCCGCATCTTAGCCATAATGCGCCACTGGGGTGCCCGCGAGGGCGGACATGTTCAGCAAGCCCCGCGCGGTGATGGACGGCGTGACGATATGGGCGCGGTTGCCCATACCCATCAGGATCGGGCCAACCTCTAGCCCGCCTGCCTTTAGTTTCAACATGTTGCGGGCGGTGCTGGCCGCATCGGTATAGGCAAAAACCAGCACATTGGCCGCGCCTTGCAGCCGCGCATTGGGGAAAATACGGGCGCGCAATTCTGGATCAAGGGCAGCGTCGCCGGACATCTCGCCCTCATAGTCGAAATCCACTTTGCGGGCGTCAAGAATGGCCAGTGCGGCCCGCATCCGGCGACCTGAATCGCTATCCAGGTTGCCGAAATTGGAATGTGAACAAAGCGCCACTTTGGGCGTCACACCAAACCGCCGGGCGTGGCGGGCAGCACCGATGATGGTTTCGGCGATCTGGTCTGGGGTAGGTGCTGCATGGACCTGCGTGTCGGCCACAAACAAGGGGCCATCTTCCAAAATCATCAAAGACAGCGCGCCCACAGGGTGCAAATCGCCCTTGGCAAGAATTTGGCAGACATAGTTCAGGTGCCACAGATATTGGCCGAAGGTGCCGCAGATCATGCTTTCGGCGTCACCGCGGTGCACGGCGATGGCGGCGATGGCGGTAGAATTGGTGCGCATGACCGCGCGCGCGCGATGTCGGGCGTCACACCGTTGCGTTCCATCACCTCGTGGTAGCTGCCCCAATAGTCGCGGTAGCGGTGATCGCTTTCAGGGTTGATGATTTCAAAGTCTTTGTCGGGGCGGATCGGCAGGCCTGCGCGTTCGCAGCGCGCTGCGATCACCTCGGGGCGGCCGATTAGGATTGGTTTATCGGTCATCTCTTCCAGCATGGCGTTGGCGGCGCGCAGCACGCGTTCATCTTCGCCTTCGGCAAAAATGATGCGACGGTCTGCAGTGCGGGCGGCGTCGAAAACCGACCGCATGATCAGGGCGGATTTGAAAACCGAGCCGTTGAGTTTCTCTCGGTAAGCATCCAGATCGGCGATGGGCCGTGTGGCGACGCCGGTTTCCATCGCGGCTTTTGCTACGGCGCTGGCGACGACACCGATCAGACGCGGATCGAAGGGTTTCGGGATTAGGTAATCGGCGCCAAAGGTCAGCGTTTCACCCCGGTAGGCGGCGGCCGCTTCGGCGCTGGTTGTGGCGCGGGCGAGGGCGGCGATACCGTCGATGCAGGCCAGCTGCATGGCGTCGTTGATTTGGGTCGCGCCCACATCCAGCGCGCCCCTGAAAATGAAGGGAAAGCACAGCACGTTGTTGACTTGATTGGGAAAATCGCTGCGCCCGGTGGCGATGATGGCGTCGGGTGACACGGCGCGCACGGCATCGGGCAGGATTTCCGGCGTGGGGTTGGCAAGGGCAAAGACGATGGGGCGGGGGGCCATGGTGGCGACCATTTCAGGCGTCAGCACGCCGGGGCCAGAGAGGCCAAGGAACAGGTCGGCACCGTTGATCACATCGGAGAGGGTTTGGTGCGTGGTGCCTTGGGCGTAGGCGGCTTTTTGATCGGTCATCTGGGCTGCGCGGCCATGATAAACCAGCCCTTCAAGATCACAGAGCCAGACGTTTTCACGTTTGACGCCAAGTTTCAGCAGCATGTTTAGGCAAGCAATGCCCGCCGCGCCGCCGCCGGTGGACACGATTTTGATCTGGTCAAAGCGTTTGCCTGCCACATGCAGCGCGTTGGTGGCGGCGGCACCCACCACAATCGCTGTGCCATGTTGATCATCGTGAAAGACCGGGATTTTCATCCGTCCGCGGCACAAAGCTTCAACTATAAAACAATCGGGGGCTTTGATATCTTCCAGATTGATCGCGCCGAACGTTGGTTCCAGCGCGCAGACAATATCGGCCAATTTGTAAGGATCGGCTTCGTTCACCTCGATATCAAAGCAGTCGATGTTGGCAAATTTCTTGAACAGAACCGCCTTGCCTTCCATCACCGGTTTGGATGCCAGCGCGCCGATATTGCCAAGGCCCAGCACGGCAGTGCCGTTGGTGACCACGGCCACCAGATTGCCGCGCGCGGTGTAGCGGCTGGCGGTGGCGGGATCTGCCTTAATTTCCAGGCAGGCTTCGGCAACGCCGGGACTGTAGGCAAGGCTAAGGTCGCGGCCATTGGCAAGGGGTTTGGTGGCGCGAATTTCCAACTTTCCGGGTTTTGGAAATTCATGATAGTCCAGCGCTGCTTGCCGCGCGTTGTCTTGCCGTGCCTCTTCCATTTCTTCCCCCCGAAAATGTAGTTTAATATTAAACTACATTTTTATTGTTGCAAGCCTGGCCAGTCTGCGACCTGCTGGAAACACCCTCTGGCATATCTTGCAAATCGCGGTCAACCCGGCCACTGTGCAGGTAAAAGGACATAAATGCTATGGCTGAAACCCGTGCCGAAATTCGGCTGCCGACGCAAAATCTTGCCGCCGACCTGCCGTTCTACACCAAAGTTCTGAAAATGCGGCTGGATACGATTTATCCGGCGGATAACCCCGAAGTGGCGGTTTTGTCGGGCCATGGGTTGCGTTTGCGTATCCAGAAAAATGCCCCCGAAGCCCCCGGAATGCTGCGCATTCTGACCGATGATCCGGATGGGTTTGCAGACGGCGCACGCATATTGACCGCACCAAACGGCACCAAGGTGGAAATAGACGCGCTGAACCCGCCGATGGTTTTGCCAAAAACCGAACATGCTTTTGTGGTGCGCCGGTTGACCGACCAAGCCCCCTGGGTGATTGGCCGCGCGGGCATGCATTACCGCGATCTGGTGCCGTCGCGGCTGGGGGGCGCGATTATTGCCAGCCATATCCGTATTCCTGACGGCGGGCCGGTGCCGGATATGGTGCATTTTCATAAGGTTGGCTTTCAGTTGATCTTTTGCATCAAAGGTTGGGTCGATGTGGTTTACGAAGATCAGGGGCCGTCTATTCGTTTGACTGCTGGCGATTGTTTCATTCAGCCGCCGGAAATTCGGCACCGAGTGCTGCATGCGTCGGACGGGATTGAAGTCATCGAAATTGGTGTGCCCGCCGATCACGTGACCGAAATTGACCATGAGATGACGCTGCCGACCACGCAGTTGCGGCCAGACCGGGAATGGCAGGGCCAGCGGTTTGTGCATAATGTAGGGGCGAAGGGTGACTGGGCCCCGCACCGATTGCCGGGGTTTGATGCGCGCGATACAACGATTAACGCGGGCACCAAAGGCGTGGCAGGGGTTTTGGTGGTGCGCCCGTCTGATGGCGTTTCGGAATGGACCAAGCATGATGGGGACATCTTGTTCACCTTTGTGATGTCAGGCGAGATGACGCTGGAGGGGACCGGCAAAGACCCCTACCGGCTGTCACCCGGTGATGCGTTCGTTATCCCACCGGGGATGGCCACACGGTATTATGAGCCGTCCGAAGATCTGGAATTGTTAGAGGTGGCATTGCCGGGGTCGTTTCACACGGTGTCACTGTAAGAACAAGGCAAAGCCGGTGCCGCTTGCATCAGGGGCGATGCGGCCTCAAACTGTGCAAAATTTACTTTGTTGGAGCTATTGGATGACATTGCTTTCCGCCGCTACGCAGGTTCGCGAAAATGCCTATGCGCCCTATTCGCGCTTTAAGGTGGGCGCGGCAGTTCGGGCGGCGTCTGGCAAGATTTATTCCGGCTGCAATGTTGAAAACGTAGCCTACCCAGAAGGGACCTGTGCCGAGGCGGGGGCGATTGCCGCGATGATTGCGGCGGGTGACACGGTGATTGCCGAGGTGCTGGTGATTGCCGATAGTCCCGCGCCCGTGCCGCCCTGTGGTGGCTGCCGCCAAAAGATTGCCGAATTTGCGGCGTCAGACGTTCAGGTTACGCTTTGCACCATTGATGGGGCGGCCCGCGTGATGACGGTGGCAGACCTGCTGCCGGGGTCGTTCACCGCCGCCCATATGGACCGCACCTGATATGGATGCCCGTGCCATTATTGCAAAACTGCGCAGGGGCGATCATCCCAGCCCGCAGGAACTGGCGTGGTTTGCCGATGGGTTGGCGTCAGGCGGGGTTAGCGATGCGCAGGCGGGGGCCTTTGCAATGGCGGTCTGCCTGAACGGACTTGGCGAGGCGGGGCGCATCGCCCTGACCCGCGCGATGCGCGATACCGGGCGGGTGTTGCATTGGGATATGCCGGGGCCTGTGGTGGACAAACATTCCACCGGCGGCGTTGGTGATTGTATATCGCTGTTGCTGGCCCCGGCGCTGGCGGCTTGCGGCGCTTATGTTCCGATGATTTCGGGGCGCGGGTTGGGGCATACCGGCGGCACGCTGGATAAGTTGGAATCGATTCCCGGCTTTCGCACCGGGCTGACCGAGGACCAGCTGCGCGCGCAGCTAAAGGAAACACGCTGTGCCATCGTGTCGGCCACCGCCGAAATTGCCCCGGCGGACAGACGTTTGTATGCCATTCGCGATGTGACGGGGACAGTTGAAAGCATTGATTTGATTACCGCATCCATCCTGTCGAAGAAACTTGCAGCGGGGCTGGAGGCACTGGTGCTGGATGTGAAAGTAGGCTCTGGCGCATTTATGAAAACCCATGCCGAGGCCGAAGCTTTGGCGCGGGCGTTGGTTACGACGGCGCAGGGGGCGGGGTGCATGACGACCGCGCTGATCACCGATATGAGCCAGCCTTTGGCCACAGCGGCGGGCAATGCGCTGGAGGTGATCGAAGTGATGGAAACCTTGACCGGTACATCGGTGAACGCGGCTTTGTGGGATTTGACGGCAGCGCTGGGTGGCGAGGCGCTGGCGCTGGGCGGTATTGCGGCGGACGCCGATGATGGGGCCGCGCGCATTGAACAGGCGCTGGAATCGGGCGAGGCCGCCGAATGGTTTGGCCGCATGGTGACAGCGCAAGGCGGGCCTGCCGATTTTGTGGATCGCTGGCCCGACCGTTTGCCTGCATCCCCGGTGATGCGCGAAGTGCCAAACCCGCATGAAGGCTATGTGTCACGCATTGACGGCGAGGCTTTGGGGCAGGCGGTGGTGCATCTGGGTGGCGGGCGGCTGCGCGAGGGGGACCGCATCAATCTTTCGGTCGGATTTTCTGATCTGGCAGGCATTGGCGAAGAGGTCAGCCGCGATTTGCCGCTGGCGATGGTGCATGCCGCCACTGAGGCCGATGCCGACCGCGCCATTCGGGCGGTACAGGCGGCCTATGTGTTTTCTGAAACCCCGCCTGAAGACCCCGCCCTCATTCACCAGAGGATAACATGACCCGCGCCTTCCTGATTGTGATGGATTCGGTTGGTTGCGGCGGCGCACCCGATGCAGCGGCATTTGGCGATGTGGGCGCAAATACATTGTCCCATATCGCGGTGGCCTGTGCGCGTGGGGCAGCGGATGAAGGGCGTTCCGGCCCGTTGCACATGCCGAATTTGGATGGGTTGGGTTTGGGCGCAGCGATCCGGTTGGCATCGGGTGATCCGGCACCGGGGTTGGATGCAGTTCCAACTGGTGGCTGGGGGGCGGCCACCGAAGTGTCAAACGGCAAAGACACGCCATCCGGGCATTGGGAAATGGCGGGCGTTCCGGTGCCGTGGAACTGGACCTATTTTCCCGATGATATTCCCGCCTTTCCGCCCGATCTGGTGGAAGAGATTTGCCATACGGCGGGTGTTCCCAAGATTTTGGGGAATTGCCATGCGTCGGGCGTTGATATCATCAACAAGCTGGGGGCCGAACATCTGCGCACGGGCTGGCCGATTGTCTATACCTCGGCGGACAGTGTTTTGCAGATCGCGGCGCATGAAGAAAGCTTTGGTCTTGGCCGCTTGATTGCGCTGTGTGAGATGCTGGCGCCACAGTTGCATGCGCGGCTTGTGGGGCGGGTGATTGCGCGACCCTTCACGGGGTATGTCGGTGCGTTCACCCGCACGGCCAACCGGCGCGATTTTGCGATCGCGCCGCCTTCGCCCACGTTGCTGGATTGGGTCCACGCGGCGGGTCGGGTGACGCACGGCATCGGCAAGATCGGCGATATCTTTTCGGGGCGGGGCATTACGCATCTGCACAAAGGAAAATCGGATTCAGACCTTTTCGAACATTTAATGCGCTTAGGCAGTGTTGCTGAACCCGGCTCTTTGACATTTGCGAACTTTGTTGAATTCGACAGCCTTTATGGCCACCGGCGTGACATCGCGGGTTATGCCCGCGCGCTGGAATGGTTCGATGCCCGCGTCGGCGAATTTCTGCCGCTGTTGCAGCCTGATGATATTGCGATTTTCACCGCCGATCACGGCAATGATCCCACATGGCGCGGCACCGATCACACGCGCGAACGGGTGCCGGTGTTGGTGGCGGGGGCCGGGTCTGGCCAGCTTGGGCTTTGCGCCTTTACGGATATTGCGGCATCGGTTGCCGCCCATTTGGGCGTGCGCGCGCCCGGCACAGAAAATAGCTTTCTATGACCATGATCCACTTGCCCAAAGTTGAATTGCACCTGCATCTGGAAGGGGCGGCCCCGCCCGCGTTTATTCGCGGCTTGGCGCGTGAAAAGAACATGGATATCGCCGGTATTTTCGATGCCGACGGCAACTACGCCTTTACCGATTTCTGGCACTTTCTAAAGGTCTATGAAGCGGCGACCGAGACGCTGAAAACGCCGGAAGATTACCAGCGCCTGACGCTGGCTGTGCTGGAGGAAAGTGCCGCGTCGGGCGTGGTTTATTCTGAGACGTTCCTATCCCCAGATTTTTGCGGCGGGCGCGATCTGGTGGCATGGCGCGAATATCTGCATGCGATGCAGGAAGCCGCCGATCAGGCGGAACGGCAGATGGGCATTACCCTGCGCGGGATCATCACCTGTATCCGCCATTTTGGGCCAGATAAAGCACGCGAAACAGCCCGCTGTGCTGCCGAAACGGCGGGTGACTGGATCGTTGGATTTGGTATTGCTGGGGACGAAAAATCAGGCGTACCCAAGGACTTCGCCTATGCTTTTGATGTGGCGCGTGAAGCAGAGTTGCGGCTGACGGCGCACGCGGGCGAATGGGGCGGGCCAGAGTCTGTGCGCGATGCACTGACCGCGTTGAAAGTGGAACGCATCGGCCACGGCGTGCGGGCAATTGAAGATCTGGCGCTGGTGGATGAGTTGGCTGAACGCGGCATTGTGCTGGAGGTTTGCCCCGGATCGAACATTGCGCTTGGTCTATATAAAGACTGGCGTGCGCATCCGATATCAGACCTGCACAGGCGTGGCGTGAAAGTGACGATATCAACCGATGATCCGCCGTTTTTTCCCACCACCATGGCGAGTGAATATGACCGTTTGAATGCGGCGTTTGATTGGGATGAGGCCATGTTTCTAGACATTGCCCGCACATCGCTTGACGCCGCCTTCTGTGACGCCGATACCCGTGCGCGTGTCTTGAAACTGTTGGAGGCCGCCGATGCTTGATCACCTGACCGTTGTCTCGCACCCATTGGTGCAGCACAAACTGACCCTGATGCGTAATAAAGACACTTCGACCGCCGGGTTTCGCCGCCTTCTGCGTGAGATCAGCCTGCTTCTGGCCTATGAGGTGACGCGCGAGTTGGACATGACCACCACCCGGATTGAAACCCCGCTGGAACCGATGGATGCGCCGACGCTGGATGGCAAAAAGCTGGCGCTTATCTCAATCCTGCGGGCAGGAAATGGGCTGTTGGACGGCATTCTTGAACTGATCCCGGCGGCGCGGGTGGGGTTTGTGGGGCTGTACCGTGATCCCGAAACACTGCAACCCGTGCAATATTACTGCAAATTGCCTGACCAGTTGGAAGAACGGATTTCGATCGTGGTTGATCCGATGTTGGCCACGGGAAATTCATCCGTTGCGGCAGTGGATTTGCTGAAAAAATCAGGCGCAAAGAACATCCGGTTTTTGTGCCTGCTGGCGGCCCCCGAAGGCATTGCCCGGATGAAAGAGGCGCATCCCGATGTGCCGATTGTGACGGCGGCAGTGGACAGCCATTTGAACGATCACGGCTATATCGTGCCGGGGCTGGGTGATGCGGGCGACCGGATGTTCGGCACCAAATAGGGCCATGGGACTTTACTCAGGTTTGAAGCTGCCCCATCGTTGCCAAGGTCTGTATGGGGTGAGAATCAGGATGATGATAAAGATCATCGCTTTGGCGGGGCTTGCGGCGCTTTTGGGTGCCGGTTTTGCAACAGCGCAAACTGAAGGCCCGGCAGAGTTGCCCCCAGCGGATTATCAGGGCCAAAGCTATGTCGACAGCAAAGGCTGCATTTTTCTGAAAGCGGGCTACGGCGGCGAGGCCGAATGGGTGCCACGCGTGGGGGAAGACCGCAAAGCAATTTGTGGCCAAACACCGACACAAGCGGTGTCGGCGGTGGTCGATGCCGCAGGCGAGGTTCCTGCGCCGATCCGCAAAGTTCGCAGCACAAAGCCTGTGACCAAGCAGATTGCCTCACGCGCACCTGTGACCATCGGGTGCCCGGTGTCAGTTCCAGTGGCGCGGCGCTATGCCACAACCGACGGCGGGTCGGTTGTGATGTGCACGGCCAGCAATGGCAGTCTGACCGGGGCACGGTCACCGATTTATCCGGCTGGGTCGGGTGTGGGTGCAGCGCTGTCAGGCGTGCGTGGTGCCGGCGTCGTGATTCCGGTGCAACAGGCGCAAAGCCCCGCTGCCCCGGCAAGCAACGGTTTTAAGCCACCAAAGGGCTATGAAGTGGCTTGGAAAGATGGCCGGCTGAATCCCTTGCGCGGCAAAGGCACAGCCGCAGGTCAGGCGGCGCAAGACAAGATATGGACCCGTAATGTGCCCGCCAGAGCCGTGGTTGCGACAGCCAAGGCAAAATCTGCTGTGCAAACAACGATTGCAGCCAGCAATGGGTCAAGCGCCACAACATTTTTCGTTCAGGTCGGGGCTTTTGGCGATCCTGCCAATGCCAATGGTGCGGCGGCGCGACTATCGGCCTTGGGATTGCCAGTTTCCAAGAGCAAATCCAATCTAGGCGCTGCCGCCTTGCAGGTGGTTTTTGCGGGGCCTTTTGCATCAGGGTCTGACGCGCAGGCGGCACTTCAAACCCTGCGTGGCAATGGCTTTGCGGATGCTTTTATTCGGTAGTTCTGACCACGTTAGCCGTCGCAGATGGCTTGCAGGCTGATCCAGGCTTCATCTTCCATCAGGGGGGGGGCGGGCGTTTTGGCATAGGGATCGCCGACAATAAGGGCCCCTGTGTCTGGTGCAGTGGCCAGAAGAGTGTTGGCATAAGGCGTGGTGGGGACACCAGCCCTGCCAAAGCTGGCAATCAGGATGTCCGCTGGTATGGCAAGCGGGGCCGCTTGCAAGACTACTTCGCCGTAGCCATCCATCGCACCTTCCGGCAAATTCCCCGTGGTCAGCAACCGAACGGTGGCAATCAGCCCGGCATGTTGCAAAACCGGGATAAGTGGATCGCGCACTTGGCTGCGGGCCTGTTCGACCAACGCGGCGCCCGCAGCGGCCTGTGGGCCATTCTGCGCGTCAAACAGGCTGCGCGACAGCAATACCACATCGCCCGGCAGGTGAAGTGCCGGTATTTCCCCATCGCGCAACGCCAACAAAATAGGGGTGTTGAGCGGGCCAAACAGCCGTTCTGACAGTTCTGCCATTGCCTTTTGGCCAAGCGCATGGGCACAGGGTGTGCCTGTCAACCGGATCACATCACGCAGGGCAAGCTCGCCGATTTCAGCGCGTTTTGCGGCGGGCACAACTGCGGCGGTATGGGCAACCAAAACGCCTGGCAGCCAAAAAATGATCAACCCCAACACTGCCAGCGTCGAGGTGACAAGAAGCGTTCCACGCAGCCGCCCTGGCCTCGGTCTGCGCGTGGCCAAAGCGGACTGAACAGTTTCCAGCGCCATGATCATATCAGCATCGTCCAGTTCCAGCGTTTCGGCAGCGTCGGGGCCGGGCGCATAGAGTGCTGGCAGATCGCCGGGATTGCGCCGCTCGACCGCGGGAAGCGACCAATGCGACAAGGCCAAATCTGTTTTCGGGTCTGACAGGATAAGCGACGCTTCCCCAAAGCTGACCACAACATTGCGCCGCTGATCCTGCGGCGCGTCACGCCACAGGCCGGGACTTTCCAGCTTCAGATACTTTTTCAGTGCTGTCATGAATGGGTTTTGCCTGAATTTTGAGCCACACTATCTGACCGGCGGTGCCGCCACAATCACCTGACGGCGCTGTTGGTTGAAGGGCAATCTGGGCGGCTAACCCGGCCTGCCAAGTGTCGTAAATCAGCGCGCATTGAAGGCTTTGTTCAGGCCTTCTGTGAGGAACGACAGACACAAAGGACAGATGGAATGAACCGCAGCCAAGACCAGACGTTAACGGCTGCCGGTGCGATATTGATATATGCGCTGCTGATTGCCTATGCCGATAACTATGTCCGGGTTATTGCATCCGAAGCAGGGCTTCGGCAGTTTCATGCCACGCGGTCAGGTATCGCATTTGTGCTGATCGCGGTTTGGGCGCGGCTGATGGGGCGGCGTTTGCGGCCTGTGTCACCGGTTGCCGTTGTTACCCGCAGTGCCATTCACGGTGTGGCGATGGTGATTTATTTTGGCTGTCTTGCCTTTCTGCCGGTGGCACAGGTGGCGGCCGGACTGTTTACGGCACCAATCTTTGTGCTGCTGATTTCACGCTTTGCCTATGGCCACCACATTGGGCCTGTGCGGATTTCTGCAGTGGCAATAGGGTTTGTTGGTGTCGTTCTGGTGCTTGGCCCAACCGCGATGACGGGGGCAACACTGGCCGCCCTGTTGCCGATACTCGCGGGCGCACTTTATGCCATGGGCAATGTGGCGACACGCGAATGGTGTGCCGGGGAAAGCGCTGAAACACTGCTGATCGGGTTTTTTGTGGCACTTGGTTTGTTTGGCGCGCTTGGTTTGGGAGTGTTGGCTGTTTTTTCCGTGCCCGTGCCAGACGGGGCCGACGGGTTCATCCAGCGCGGGTGGGTTCAACCATCGCCGGTATTTCTGTTCTGGGTGACGGTTCAGGCGGTGATTTCGGTGGTCGGCGTAGGCTTGATGATCAAAGCCTATCAGATAGCCGAGGCAAGCCGGGTCTCTGTCTTTGAATACATCATACTGCCTGCCTCGGCCTTTTGGGGCTGGATGCTTTGGTCTGAATTGCCAAGCGCGCAAGGTGTATTGGGAATGGCACTAATAACTGCAGCAGGGGCTGCGATTGCCATCCGGTCGCGTCAGTCTGTGGTGGCCTGATCTGCTATCGCCTTTCGCCAGTGCCTGCGGCACAGCGAAAAATAGGTTTCATTGCCGCCGATCTGCACCTGTTCGCCGTCGCGCAATGCCCGGCCGTCTGGCCCCTTGCGCACGACCATTGTCGCTTTCTTGCCGCAAAAACAAATGGTTCGTACTTCGCGCATCTCATCTGCCCAAGCCAATAAGGCGGCTGATCCGGGAAACAGCTCCCCCCGGAAATCAACGCGCAAGCCGTAGCACATGATCGGCACGCCCAGATCATCCACCGCGCAGGCAAGTTGCCAAACCTGATCTTTCGTCAGAAATTGCGCTTCGTCGATAAACACACAAGCGACAGGCCCAAGCGCGAAACGGCCGGCGAGTTTGGCAAAAAGATCCTCACCCGGTGCGAATGTATCTGCGGGTTCCGCAATACCAATGCGGCTGGCAATGCGACCGTCGCCTGCGCGGTTGTCAAATTGTGCCGTGATCAGATAGGTCGCCATCCCACCTTCGCGGTAGTTGTGCGACGCCTGCAAAAGCGAGGTCGATTTGCCCGCATTCATGGTCGAATAGTGGAAATAAAGCTTTGCCATCTGCGCCAGATAACAGCCACATAAGTGGCAAAGCAAGCAAGTTTGGGTGGAAATCCGCGTTCCGGTGGTGGCGTCGAGTGCGCAAATACACGCAGACAGGAATTCGCGGCGAAGCCGTCAAAAAGGAAAAGATTCGCAGAGGCCAGAACCCCCGGCCTCTGCGTTAATCTGCACATACTGCACCAATCTGACAGCCCGCCGCACGGCAAAGGAAACAACAATGACCATCCCTGTTGGGACTTGTGCACGGCGGACTTCCACCCACGTCGGCGCTGGGGACGCCGACAACTTGTTACTGTTCCGGTTGCCCTGAACTGAATTATGAATGACAAACTACATGTCAAAGATTAATGGGAAAAGAAGTGCAGTTTTCCCCCATGTCGGGGGTCGCGTATCTGGGGCGAATGTATGAGCGTTGATGGTTACTTGAAAAAGCACACCGAGGCTTTGGTTAAGGATGTGGGGATTGAGGCGGCTTGCACCTTGACGGGCAAATCCAAAGCCACTTTGGGGCGGTATTATTCCGACTCGGGCGAACATGATGACCGATTCATGCCAATAGATGTGGTGGCGGCCCTAGAGGCGGCTGCGCGGTTTCCCCATGTGACCAGCGCCTTGGCCGATCTGCGCGGGATTACGATGTCTTATGATACGGAGCGGAGAAACTCGACCACCTCGGGCATCAATCAGGATGTGGTGACCCTTGCACAGCGCTTTGCGCAATTGATGGCGGAATATGGTGCTGCGATTGGGGACGGCGTTATTTCCGTGAACGAGGCCAAGCGGCTCTTGCGGGAAACCCTTGCTATTCAACAGGTTCTGCTGGAAATGAAGCTGAACTTGGAAGAAGAGTCGAACTGAATACTGCGCAGCCCCGGACGTGATCCGGGGCCTCACGATGGCGGTTTAGCAGACCCCGGATCGGGTCCGGGGCTGCGTCAAGTGTTCAAACCGCGGCCGATTTCGGGCGGCTTTGCCCGGAATGGCGCACCGATTTGCGCGGCGCATTTTGCCCGCCATCTGGCCGGTTTGACGGCTTTGCCGATGGCTTGCCCGCAAAGCGGTTCTGGCCCGCCAGACCTGCCGGTTTCG
>JANOFE010000035.1:0-9351 GCA_031413495.1 Pseudorhodobacter sp.
GCTTCACAAAACGCAGGCTCGCCAAGTTCAACGGCGTCACAAAGAATTTCAACCTCCACCTCAAGGAATGCGAGTGGCGCTGGGGAAAAGACAACGATACTCTCAACAAAGAATTGGCCAGATTGATGGTCTAGAGCCTTCACAAATATCCCGGGGGGTGCGGTGGGCTGGCCCCCCGCTTGCCTCAGGTCAAATCACTCAACGACAGTGACCGTCGCCATCCGATCCGGCGCGGTGACTTCGCCATTGCCGCCCTCACCCTTCTTGATGGCATCCACTACGTCCATGCCGGAAATGACCTTACCGACGATTGTATATTGCCCGTCCAGATGCGGGGCTGGCGCGAACATGATGAAGAACTGCGAATTGGCGCTATCCGGGTCTTGGCTGCGCGCCATGCCGATCACACCACGATCAAAGCTAAGCGATGAAAACTCGGCTGGCAGATTGGGCATGTCCGATTGCCCCATCCCTGCTTCAGCCGACCCGCCCGCTTTGCCAAACTGCACATCGCCCGTTTGCGCCATGAAACCGTCGATCACGCGGTGGAACACCACGTCATCATAGGTTCCGGCCTTTGCCAGTGCCACAATCTGCGCCACATGTTTTGGGGCAACATCCGGCACCAGATCAATAACGATCGTGCCAGTGGTGGACCCGTCAACCTCGATCACCAAGTTCGGGCCGGGGCCGTCAGTGGTATCTTGTGCCTGCACCGCGCCACTTGTCAGGGCATAACCGCCGAGCAAAGCCAGCCCAGCTGCAAAAACGCCCGCCGCCATAAAGGCCTTAGACATCGGCAGCCACCTTTACCGAAATCATCATATCGGGCTTGGGGGCCGGTTCGCCGCGGGTGATCTTATCAACAAATTCCATACCGGAAATCACGCGGCCATACACGGTATACTGCCCATTCAGGAAATGGTTGTCTTTGAAGTTGATGAAAAACTGGCTGTTGGCCGAATTCGGGTTCGACGACCGGGCGGCACCAATGGTGCCACGGTCATGCGGCAGTTTGGAAAATTCAGCAGGCACATCTGGCATGTCCGATCCGCCGGTGCCAGCGCGGCCAAGGTTAAAGCCCTTGGTCGAATTGCCGTTTTCCACATCGCCCGTCTGCGCCATGAAACCGTCAATCACCCGGTGAAACACCACGCCGTCATAGGCACCTGCACGGGCCAGTGTTTTCATGCGCTCGCTGTGCTTGGGGGCAACTTCGGCCAGCAACCGGATCACCACCTCGCCGTCTTTGAGTGCGACGATGATGGTGTTTTCGGGATCTTTGATATCGGCCATGCCAGTCTCCTAATTTAATTTCGGCGGAACTTAATGCGCCAGCCTCCGAAGGGAAAGGCCAAAGCGCATCATTGGTTGACGTCTGCCCATCCATCGGCGACAGAAAGCCATCACTTTTGGGGGATCACCATCATGGCTTGGAAAACACTCGACGATATGGATGTGACAGGCAAAACTGTGCTGGTGCGCGTTGATGTCAACGTGCCAATGGAAAACGGTGTGGTCACAGATGCCACGCGGATCGAAAAGATTGTTCCAACCCTCAACGACCTGACGGCAAAAGGCGCGAAGGTTGTGCTGCTTGCCCATTTCGGCCGTCCAAAAGGCAAACCCGTACCAGAGATGAGCCTGCGCTTGATCCTGCCCGCGTTGGAAGCGGCCTTAGGCCATTCTGTCACCTTCATCGAACGCCCCAACCGTGCGGCCATCGACGCGCTCCCCGAAAACGCGGTGATCCTGATCGAAAATACCCGCTTCACCCCGATGGAGGAGGCGAATGATCCCCAAATGGCCGCTTTCCTTGCCAGCTTGGGTGATCTTTTCTGCAATGACGCTTTTTCAGCCGCCCACCGCGCACATGCATCAACCGAAGGCGTGGCCCACCTGCTGCCGTCCTTCGCGGGGCGTCTGATGGCCGAAGAACTGGCGGCGCTGGAGGCCGCTTTGGGCAAGCCGCAACGCCCTGTTGTGGCAGTGGTTGGCGGTGCGAAAGTGTCTACCAAGCTGGAATTGTTGGGCAATCTGGTCACAAAGGTTGATCATCTGGCGATCGGCGGCGGCATGGCGAATACATTCTTAGTCGCCCAAGGTGTTGAGGTCGGCAAATCCTTGGCCGAACACGATATGGCGCCGATCGCGCTGGATATTCTGGCACGTGCCAAAACGGCGGGCTGCACCATTCATCTGCCCGTCGATATTGTGGTCGCCCGCGAATTCAAAGCAGGGGCTGAGTCTGAAACTTTGCCCGTCAACGCTTGTCCCGCAGATGCCATGATCCTTGATGCTGGCCCTGCAAGCGTGGCCGCGCTGACCGCTGTTTTTGAGGCCTCAAAAACCCTGATCTGGAACGGCCCGCTCGGCGCGTTTGAAATTCAGCCCTTTGATATGGCCACAAATGCGGCGGCGACAGCGGCGGCAAACCTGACCCGTGCAGGTAAATTGATATCAGTTGCAGGCGGTGGCGATACGGTCGCAGCTCTGAACCAAGCAGGGGTGGCTGACGATTTTACTTTCATTTCAACTGCAGGTGGCGCTTTCCTTGAATGGATGGAAGGCAAGACCCTTCCCGGCGTGGCAGCTTTGATGGGGTAGCACATGGCGATCTGGGCATTGGTGACGGGCGCATCCGAAGGGTTGGGGCACGAATTTGCCACCCTTGCCGCCAAAGACGGCTTTGATGTGATCCTTACCGCGCGTCAGGCTGACAAGCTGGAGGCCCACGCAAAGGCGCTGCGCCGCGCCTATAACGTGGCGGTCGAGGTGATGCCCGCTGACCTTGATGATCCCGAACAGGTCGAAGATCTATGGGCGCGGGCAAGCCAAAACCGCCAAATCGGCGTGCTGGTGAACAACGCAGGGTTGGGGCGCAACGGTGCCTTTGCCGATCCCGATGGCTGGCCACGTGAGGCAGCCTCAATCTCGGTCAACGTGGTTGCCGCCACGATTTTGCTGAAACGCGCCGCTGAACACATGAAAGCGCAAGGCACCGGGCGCATCCTGAACGTGGCGTCGGTCGCGGGGTTTACTCCGGGTCCAAACGCGGCCGTCTACAGTGCCACAAAAGCCTATTTGCTTAGTCTGTCAGAGGCTGTTGCAGCAGAACTTGGTAAGTCTGGTGTAACGGTGACAGCCCTATGTCCTGGCCCCACCGAGACAAAGTTTTTCGCGTCAGACAACGCTGAACGCGATTCATTTTTGTCGCGCATGTCGCTTGCATCGGCCGAAAGCGTGGCTATCAAAGGCTGGGCCGCAATGACCAAAGGTCGCAGAATTTATGTGTATGGTGCGGGCAACAAGGTCTTTGCTTTCCTGCCGCGTTTGTTGCCGCGCCGCGTTATGCCATTTATCATGGGTCAGCTGTGGAAACGCCGCCGCTAGTTTCACATATTTGCCAACCCGTTAGCGCAACCAATATTGCCGGATGGAATTTGCCCCACTAAGCGCAAGCAAGAATTGATCCCCTTACAAGGAACCCCCTTATGCGCGCGACCAAAGCCGTCCAGAAAATCCTCAGCAATTACGAAGGCGAAACGCCGGGCGTTAAGGCCAATCTGTGCCGCATGATGATGGAAGGCAAACTGTCGGGCACTGGCAAGCTGATCATCCTGCCGGTCGATCAGGGGTTCGAGCATGGTGCCGCGCGCAGCTTTGCCGCCAACCCCGCCGCTTATGATCCGCACTACCATTACCAACTGGCGATTGATGCCGGGCTGAACGCCTACGCCGCGCCATTGGGAATGCTAGAAGCAGGGGCAGATACTTTCGCAGGCCAGATCCCGACCATTCTGAAGGTGAACTCCGCCAATAGCCTGATGTCGGAAACGGCGGGCAAGAACCAAGCGATCACGGGCACCGTTGACGACGCGCTGCGCCTTGGCTGTGCGGCCATTGGATTCACGATCTATCCGGGATCTGACGCAGCACTTGATATGTTCGAAGAAATTTCCGCCATGCGCCAGGAAGCCGCCGCCAAAGGCATTGCATCAGTGGTCTGGTCCTACCCGCGCGGCGAAGCCATTACCAAAGACGGCGAAACCGCCATTGATGTTGCGGCTTACGGCGCGCAAATTGCGGCCCTGCTAGGGGCGCATATCATCAAGATCAAACTTTCCACCGATCATCTGATGCTGCCGGAAGCAAAAAAAGTGTATGAGGCGCAAAAGATTGATGTGGCCACCCAAGCCGCCCGCGTGCGTCACTGTATGGAGGCATCTTTTGCGGGCCGACGCATCGTGATTTTCTCAGGCGGGGCCGCCAAAGGCAGCGATTCCGTCTATGATGATGCCCGCGCCATCCGCGATGGGGGTGGTCACGGTTCTATTATCGGGCGAAATTCTTTTCAGCGGTCACGCTCCGATGCCTTGGTAATGCTAGCAAAGCTCGTCGATATTTACAAAGGGCGCGACTAAGGGTTGTTTGGCCGAAGCGTCTACAATCATAGGCTGCGTAGCACTTACCCCAAGTCATAAAATCATTGAAATCCGGCAGTTTGGGGATTCCCAATCGATTGTCGATATGCCATGTTCCTCTGGTACGCCCCCGAAAAATGAGGGGTGAAACTGAGGCAAGATAATGAGCAACTCTCAAATGCGCCCGGCGATCGGTGGTATGTTTTATTACGTACTGGCCTTGACGCTGGGCGCTTATTTCACATTCGCCGCGGTGCAGGGTGACTACGGTGTATTTCGCCGGGTGCAAATTTCGGCGGAGGCGCAAAATCTGATCGCCGAACGGGATCGTCTGGTGTCAGAGCTGGCGCAGATCGAAAATCTGACCCATCGCCTGTCTGACGCCTACCTTGACCTTGATCTGCTGGATCAACAAGCCCGCGATGTGTTGGGTTATGTTCGATCAGACGAAATCGTCATTCGCTAACCCTGCCTGCCGCCCCGGCTGTGCAAAACCTTTGCTTCGACCATAAATCTCCGTTATAGTAAAGATAGTTTAATACTAAACTACTTTTGTCATGGACCGGAGATTGCCCAAATGGCTGCACCGAAAACCGCCGCAAAATCAAACAATTCCAAGGAAGAGCTGCTCGGCTACTACCGCCAAATGCTGCTGATCCGGCGATTCGAAGAAAAGGCTGGCCAGCTGTACGGCATGGGCCTGATTGGCGGGTTTTGTCACCTGTATATCGGGCAGGAAGCGGTTGTTGTCGGCATTGAAGCGGCGGCAAAGGAAGGCGACAAACGCCTGACGTCTTACCGCGATCACGGCCATATGTTGGCCTGCGGAATGGACCCAAAGGGCGTGATGGCAGAACTGACCGGGCGGTCGGGCGGCTATTCGCGCGGCAAGGGCGGATCAATGCATATGTTTTCCAAAGAAAAGCATTTCTACGGCGGCCACGGCATTGTCGGCGCGCAGGTGCCGCTGGGTGCGGGGCTGGCTTTCGCCGATAAATATCTTGGCAATGACAATGTGACTTTCACCTATTTCGGCGATGGCGCTGCAAACCAAGGCCAGGTGTATGAAACCTATAACATGGCCGAACTTTGGAACCTGCCCGTGGTTTTCGTCATTGAAAACAACCACTACGCCATGGGCACATCGGTGAAACGCTCCACCCATTCCAAAACTCTGTGGGAACGCGGTGCTGCCTACGGCATCAAGGGCGAAGCGGTGGATGGCATGGATGTGCTGGCCGTCAAAGCCGCCGCCGAAAAAGCCGTTGCCTCCTGCCGCGCGGGCCAAGGGCCGTATATCTTGGAAATGATGACCTACCGCTACCGGGGCCATTCGATGTCTGACCCGGCGAAATACCGCACGCGCGAAGAGGTTGAGAAGATCAAATCCGAAAAGGACGCCATCGAACATGTGCGCGATTTGCTGCTGCAAGGCGGCCATGCCAGCGATGAAGATCTGAAAGCCATCGACAAAGACATCAAGGCCATCGTCAACGAATCTGCTGAATTTGCCAAAGACAGCCCAGAGCCGGACCTATCCGAGCTTTGGACAGATATCTACGCGTAAGGAGAAAATATTATGGCAATTCAAATCCTTATGCCTGCCCTGTCGCCCACCATGGAAGAAGGCACGCTTGCCAAATGGCTGGTCAAAGAAGGCGACGTGGTTAAATCCGGTCAGATCATGGCCGAGATTGAAACCGACAAAGCCACGATGGAATTCGAAGCTGTCGATGAAGGCATCGTCGGCAAAATTCTGGTGGCCGAAGGCACAGCTGGGGTAAAAGTGAACACCCCCATTGCCGTGCTGGTTGAGGCTGGCGAAAGCGCCGATGTGGCCCCCGCTCCTGTCGTAGCTGCCGCCGCTTCGGTTGCGGCCTCAGTCGCTGCGGCACCCGCTGCTGCGCCGAAAGCACCGGTTGAAATAAAATCCGCCGCCTCGCCCGATTGGCCCGCAGGCACGGCGATGAAAACCATGACGGTGCGCGAGGCACTGCGTGAGGCGATGGCCGAAGAAATGCGCGCCAACCCGAACGTCTTTCTGATGGGCGAAGAAGTCGGCGAATACCAAGGTGCTTACAAGATCAGCCAAGGTTTGCTAGACGAATTCGGCCCCAAGCGCGTGGTCGATACCCCGATCACCGAACACGGCTTTGCCGGTATCGCGGTGGGTGCCTCCTTCGGCGGCCTGAACCCCATCGTCGAATTCATGACGTTTAACTTCGCCATGCAAGCGATTGATCACATTATTAATTCGGCGGCAAAGACGCTCTATATGTCTGGCGGCCAGATGGGCAGCCCGATTGTGTTCCGTGGCCCGAACGGCGCTGCGGCGCGTGTGGGCGCACAACACAGCCAGGATTATTCCGCCTGGTATGCGCAAATTCCGGGCCTGAAGGTCGTGGTGCCGTATTCGGCATCCGACGCGAAGGGTCTGCTGAAACAGGCGATCCGCGATCCGAACCCGGTGATCTTCCTTGAAAACGAAATCCTCTACGGAAAATCCTTCGAGGTTCCAGTACTGGACGATTTCACCATCCCCTTCGGCAAGGCCCGCATCTGGCGGACCGGCACCGATGTCACCATCGTGTCGTTCGGCATCGGCATGACCTATGCGTTGGAAGCAGCCGAAAAGCTGGCGGCAGACGGCATCAGCGCCGAAGTGATCGACCTGCGCACCCTGCGCCCGATTGATTATGACACTGTCTTGGCATCGGTAATGAAAACCAACCGCTGCGTCACCGTTGAAGAAGGCTGGCCCGTTGGTGCCATCGGCAACCATATCGGGGCGACGATCATGATGCGTGCCTTCGATTATCTGGATGCACCGGTGATCAACTGCACCGGCAAAGACGTGCCGATGCCCTATGCGGCGAACCTCGAAAAACATGCCCTGCTGACCACCGCCGAGGTGATCGAAGCTGTCAAATCCGTTTGTTACCGTTAAGGGGGGCAAAACATGGCCATACAAATCCTGATGCCAGCCCTTTCCCCCACGATGGAGGAAGGCACCCTCGCCAAATGGCTGGTGAAAGAGGGCGACACTGTAAAATCCGGCCAGATTCTGGCCGAGATCGAAACCGACAAAGCCACGATGGAATTTGAGGCCGTCGATGAAGGTGTTGTCGGCAAGATTCTGATCGCCGAAGGCACCGCCGGGGTGAAAGTGAACACGCCGATTGCGGTGATTTTGGAAGACGGTGAAAGCGCTGATGCAGTTGCCGCACCTGTTGCAGCCGCCGCACCTGTTGCAGCCGCCGCACCCGCTGCCGCAGCCCCAACTGCCGCCGCTGCTCCGGTTGCGGCCGTCGCTACTGCCCCATCTGCCGCCGCAAAACCCGCAAGCGCGCGCGTCTTCGCCTCCCCCCTTGCCCGCCGCATTGCCACCGAAAAGGGCTTGGACTTGACCAAGGTTGCAGGCTCCGGCCCGCATGGCCGCATTGTCAAAGCCGATGTCGAAGGCGCGAAACCAGTTGCAGCAGCGCCAGTTGCCGCCCCGGCTGCGGCAGTCTCTGCCGCAGCCCCCGCAATGGCAACTGGCCCGTCAACCGAAACCGTACTGAAGACCTACGCCGACCGCCCCTATTCCGAGGTGGCGCTCAACGGCATGCGCAAAACCATCGCCGCCCGCCTGACCGAGGCCAAACAAACCGTGCCGCATTTCTACCTGCGCCGCGACATTGAACTGGATGCCCTGCTGGCCTTCCGCACGCAGCTGAATGCCGGGCTGGAAGCGCGCGGCGTCAAGCTGTCGGTGAATGATTTTGTGATCAAAGCCTGCGCGCTTGCATTGCAGCAATGCCCCACCGCCAACGCCGTGTGGGCAGGCGACCGCGTGCTGCAGTTCCAGAAATCCGACGTGGCGGTTGCCGTGGCCATTGAGGGCGGGCTGTTCACCCCCATTCTGAAAGACGCCGAGAGTAAATCCCTGTCGGCCCTGTCGATCGAGATGAAAGACCTAGCCAAACGCGCCCGCGACCGAAAACTTGCCCCGCATGAATATCAGGGCGGTAGCTTTGCGATCTCCAACCTCGGGATGTTTGGCGTCGATAACTTTGATGCCATCATCAACCCGCCCCATGCCGCGATTCTGGCCGTGGGTGCAGGCATACCAAAACCTGTGGTCAAGGCAGGCCAGGTGGTGGTGGCCAACGTGATGTCAGTCACCTTGTCGGTGGATCACCGGGTGATTGATGGGGCGCTGGGTGCGCAGCTGTTACAGGCGATCAAGAACAATCTTGAAAACCCGATGGCGATGCTGGCCTAAGATACCAACCAAAGAAAAAAGCCCGGACGCATCACTGCATCCGGGCTTTTTCATTTCAAACCAATCGCTTAAATCTCACCAGCCAACAACTGATCCATCGTCATCGACGGCTGCGCGCAGCCCGCTTCGCCGACCACCCGCGCCGGAACCCCGGCCACGGTTGTGTTATGTGGCACATCCGTCAACACCACGGACCCGGCAGCAATCCGGCTGCAATACCCGACCTGAATATTTCCCAGCACCTTTGCGCCCGCGCCAATCATCACGCCATTGCCGATCTTTGGATGCCGGTCGCCATCCTCTTTGCCTGTGCCGCCCAGCGTGACCGAATGCAGCATCGACACATTGTCACCCACCACCGCTGTCTCGCCGATGACAATCGAATGCGCGTGGTCAATCATGATGCCCCGGCCCACAATGGCTGCAGGGTGAATATCAACACCAAACACTTCTGACACCCGCATCTGCACGAAATACGCCAAATCACGTCGCCCGGTTTTCCAAAGCCAATGCCCCACACGGTAGGCTTGAACTGCCTGAAATCCCTTGAAGAACAAAATGGGTTGCAAAAACCGGTGGCAGGCTGGATCGCGCTCAAACACTGCCATCAAATCAGCCCGCGCCGCTTGGGCAAGGTCGGGGTCCACGGCGTAGGCCTCA
>JANOFE010000036.1:0-2879 GCA_031413495.1 Pseudorhodobacter sp.
CCGGGGTTGGCAAATTCCTTAAGGTCGATGCGGCCTTCCATTTTGTAGCCGACATCAATAATCGCCTGGCCCGCTTCAATCGCGATGACCCGGCCTTTGACAACAGACCCTTCCTCGGGTGTGTCAATCTCGAAGCTTTCCTTCAACAGGGCTTCGAATTCTTCCATAGATGTTTTAGCGCTCATGTAGATCAGTTTCCTTTTCACGTCTTTTCACTGGCCACGCGGTTGGCTCCGCCGGTCTTAAATAAATTCACCGCATCAAGGCATTGGTAAAGGCAGAGCGGGCCAAGGCAAAATGCCCGACCCATCCATAAACCTGTTCCACAAAACCCCAAATGCGCGTAACTGCGCGTCTATAGTCAGATCGCACCTGCGAGGCAAGGTCTTTTGGCCCAATTGGCCGGTTTGCCCCCCGTACCGGTTGCCGCAACCAAAGCATGGCATGGAAAAGCGGGCACCCGGTTTTCACCAAAATCCACACCACCTCCACCGGTGGCCGGGATGATACATCTGGCAGCCACCACCCCGGTCTACCGCGTCAAACCCAACCGCGCAGCATCAAAGCCCGCTTCGGCAAAAACCGCCAATAGGCGCGCTTCGAAATCCGGCGCTTCCAGCCACAAACAGTTCAGCCCAAAATACCAATAAAGCGCGCGGGCATAGTCCAACTTGCTGGCAAGGGCGGTTTGCAGCGCTGCGCCAAAGTCGTCCCCATTGCGCACCGTTTCCACAAAATGATGAAAATCGGATTTGCCAAACACGATTGCTGGCTTGCCGTGCTGAAACCCCTCCATGGCGACGGCGGAATTGATAGAAACGCTGACCGCTGCATTTGCCAAAACATCATGGACATTCGCAGTTGTGACAATCACGGCATGGCCTTGGGCACGCACCCGCGCGATCTGCGCAAGGCCTAAATCGGGCTTCAAGGGATGCGGCTTTACAACAACCGCCCGGCCATCCGCACCTTCGGCAACGGCGCATAGCATTTCTTCAGAACTGCAATGGGCCTGACCCAATTGATGCGGCGCGGGGCCTTGCAGAAAAACCGCAATTGCCCCGTCCGGCACAGCCAACACCGCATCCGGTTGTCGGTACCGCGAACGGCGCATTGCCGCAAACCGCGCAATGATGCTGGCATAAAACCGGTCGGCGGCGGCTTTATCAATCAGCTCGGGTTCGAAAATTTTGTCACTGATCGAACTGTTGGCCAATACACCAGACGGATCCATGTGCCAGAACGTATCAAAATACGCCGTTGCCGCATTCAGGTAACCCGCGCGCTGGATATGGCCGTTGTCGACGATGTGCAAATCCTGGTCCGTGGGCCTGGCCGCCGCGCCGACCCGCCAGGCAATTTCAACCCTGCCACCGCGCGCACGGATGATGTCTTCGATCTTCGGGTAAATTATATGGTCTTTGTGCCGAAGGGGCCCATGAAACCGCTCCGGCAAATGCAGGATGATGCGAGAGGACGTCATGGATACCCGCCCCTCCCCGCCCCGCAACCGTATGTAAAGGTCACAGCCATCGCCCGGAATGCAAGTAATATTACCAATAAAGCGCAAACCGGACAGCTGCGCCACCAGTACTTTGGCTCACGCCGCCAAAGCCTTTGTAACCACCTCGATCGCCCGCGCTACCGCCTGCTCAATCGTCATCTCAGACGTGTCCAGCGCCACCGCATCCGCCGCCGCAACAAGCGGTGCCACCTTCCGTTCGGTATCGCGCGCGTCCCGCGCCTGCAGATCGGCCAGCACCTCCGCCACCGTCAAATCCGGCGCCTTCTCTGCCAATTCCGCATGCCGCCGCACCGCACGCACCTCGTTTGACGCCGTCACAAACAGCTTCACCTCTGCCTCGGGGCAAATCACCGTGCCAATATCGCGCCCGTCCAAAACGGCACCGCCCTCGGATCGTGCAAAGCCATGCTGAAACGCCACCAGCGCTGCCCGAACCTTCGGAAGCGCCGCAATCTTCGATGCCGCCTGCCCCACCTTCGCCGTCCGCAAACCTGCCCGCTCAAAATCATGCGGCGTCAGCGCCTTTGCCGCCGCCACAGGGTCCATCCCGTCGATCACCTTGCGCGCCGCCGCCCGGTACAAAAGCCCGGTATCGAGGTAAGCAAAGCCGAAATGCGCCGCCACTGCCTTGGCAATCGTGCCCTTACCCGCCGCAGCAGGCCCATCAATCGCCACCGTAAAGATCATCTGCACATCCTTGTTCAAGCCGCACTTTTCCCCTAACTCAGGCTCCAAGTCAAACAGGGGAAAATCATGGGCACCGGATCACCACCCCTAGTCTGGGCGAGCCTGATGGCCGAGATGATGGTGCAAGACTACCCCCGTTCCCTCGCGTTCTGGACCGGCCCGATGGGCTTTACCCCCGCCTTCACCCGCCCCGCGCAGAAACTCGCCTGCCTGACCCACCCTGACGGCGCGCAGATCATGATCTATGAACGCGATGGCGATTGGGAAACCGGCCCGCTAGAGGCCCCTTTCGGGCGCGGTGCCGTGATCCAGATCTATGTCTCCGATGCTACGGCTATTGCCGCAGATATGACGGCGGCCAACATCCCCTTTTACGTCCCCCTGCGCGACAAATGGCGCGATTGGGGTGACCGGCTTGGCGGCCAACGCGAGTTTCTCGTGCAAGACCCCGACGGCTACCTGATCATGGTCGCCCAGCGCATCGGTGAAAAACCGCTTCCCTGACGCCAAACGCTTTTTCTGTTCGAAAGGCTCTAGACCATCAATTCTAGCCTGATAGGCTGGAAAGATGAACGAGAAGAATGGGTTAAGCAAGTATCGGCAGAGAAAAGTAATGCAAGCGTTCTGCGCGGACCTCACGGCCTCCCAGACTGCGGTTCTGCTGGGG
>JANOFE010000037.1:0-23756 GCA_031413495.1 Pseudorhodobacter sp.
GATCGCCCAAGGCCACCCCGGCGTGCCGCAAGGCGTCCGTCAAAGCCGCCGCATGGCCGACCTCAGAAATCTCGGCCGCCTGCGCACGGGCCAATTCGACCAACCCCGCATCAAACACTGCCAGCTTGATAGACGATGACCCGGCGTTGATCACTATCAACATCACAGTACCGCTTTCATCAAACCTAGCCCCGCCAGCGCCGCCAGCGCCGCCAGCAGCACAATCGCAAAACGCCTGAAATCCTGCGGATCGGTGTTCAGAAAATGCCGCCCCCCCAGCCAGTTGCCCAAAGCTGTCAAAGGCAGCGCAATAAGCGATGCCCAAAGCGTATCCCAACTGACAAGCCCGGCCCACCAATAAAGCGGTGCCGAATAAAGATCGAGCAGCGGGAAATACGCAATCAGCGTGGCGCGAAACACCGCCGCCTGCATCGGCTGTGCCGCAAAGAACGCAGCAATCG
This sequence comes from Pseudorhodobacter sp., assembly GCA_031413495.1. Lineage (GTDB taxonomy): Bacteria > Pseudomonadota > Alphaproteobacteria > Rhodobacterales > Rhodobacteraceae > JACMNW01. The sequence goes on from JANOFE010000037.1 coordinate 462, forward strand.
GCAAGCCCCCCATCCCCGGCGCGTTGGCAAGGCCTGACACCAGCCCCGCCGCCACATTGCCTGGCCCTCGCACTTCGGCCCGCAGCCGCCACCCCACCAACAGCACCAAGCACATCACCAGCACATAGGCCGAGATCACCGCCCGCGCGGTATCCTCATTCACCCCGGTCAGCACCCACAGCCCCAACGGTAGCCCAACCGCCGCCCCGGCCATCAATAGCCAGACCCGCCGCCAATCAACATCCGGTCCCGCCCCTTTTGCCGCTTGCAGTGACATCACAGTTTCCAAGATCACCACCACCGCCACAAAGTTCAACGGGTTGGTCACAAGGCTGGACGCGGCAATGACCATCGCCGAATAGCCAAAGCCCGAATAGCCGCGCACAAAACCCGCGACAAGTACCGCAGCCGCCATCCACGCAATCGCCGCAGGGCCAAGGTCAAAGGGCATCAGACGGTTTGTCTGCGCATATCGGCGGCATCAATGCCCGCCACCGCCACCGGCTTTTTCATCGCATCGCGGCGGAACGGCTCGCCCAGTTCCTGATTGATCATCGCCTCGATCAGCGTGGTTTTGCCATGCTGCATCTGGTCCACCACAGCCTTGGCCAACGCATCGCGCAGCTCGTCCATCGTGCGCGCCACCACGCCTTGCAAGCCACACGCCTTTGCAATTCCCGCATAAGACACGCCCGTATCCAGTTCCGTGCCAACAAAGTTATCCGCATACCACAGCGTCGAATTGCGCTTTTCAGCCCCCCATTGGTAGTTGCGAAACACCACCATGGTGATGGCGGGCCATTCGGGGCGGCCAATCGCGGTCAGTTCCGTGACCGCGATGCCAAACGCGCCGTCGCCTGCAAACCCCACCACCGGCACATCGGGGCAGCCAATCTTTGCGCCGATCACCACCGGCAGGCCATAGCCACAGGGGCCAAACAGACCGGGGGCCAGATATTTCCGGCCTTCCTCGAACGTTGGATAGGCGTTGCCGATGGCACAGTTGTTGCCGATGTCGGATGATATAATCGCATCCTTCGGCAGGGCAGATTGAATAGCCCGCCACGCCATGCGCGGGCTCATCCAATCCGGTTTGTCGGCCCTTGCGCGCGCGTTCCATGTCGTGCCCGCGTCATCATCTTCATGGTCCATCGATGACAGCTGTTGCGCCCAAGCGGATTTTGTCTGCGCGATTTTTGCTTTGCGATCCTTGCGCGCATGGTTACCTGCGGTAGGGGCCAACCGCGCCAATACCGCCTCGGCGACCTTTGCAGCGTCGCCGACAATGCCAACAGTAACCTTCTTGGTCAGCCCGATCCGGTCCGGGTTGATGTCGACTTGGATGATCTTGGCCTGTTTAGGCCAATAGTCCAGCGCGTATCCCGGAAGCGTTGAAAACGGATTAAGCCGGGTACCCAAACACATTACCACATCTGCCTGAAAAATCAACTCCATTGCCGCTTTGGACCCATTGTAGCCCAGCGGCCCGACAAACAACGGGTGTGACCCCGGAAACGCATCATTGTGTTGATAGCCGACACAAACCGGGGCATCCAACCGTTCGGCAAGCCGCATCGAGGCTGGAATAGCCCCGCCGATCACAACGCCTGCACCATTGAGAATGACTGGAAATTTCGCGGATGACAGCAAATCCGCCGCCGCCTGAATGGCCTCTGCCCCCCCGGAAGGCCGCTCAAATTCCACAATCGCAGGCAGTTCAATGTCAATCACCTGCGTCCAGTAATCGCGCGGCATGTTGATCTGGGCGGGCGCGGATGCCCGTTTTGCGTTGATGATCACCCGGTTCAACACCTCGGCCACGCGGGATGGATCGCGCACCTCTTCCTGATAGGCGACCATATCCTTGAACAGCGCCATCTGTTCGACCTCTTGGAACCCGCCCATACCGATGGTTTTATTCGCCGCCTGCGGAGTGACCAGCAGCAATGGCGTGTGGTTCCAATAGGCGGTTTTCACGGGTGTGACGAAATTGGTAATTCCCGGCCCATTTTGCGCAATCATCATGCTCATCCGGCCCGTGGCACGGGTATAGCCGTCCGCCATCATGCCGCCCGACCCTTCATGCGCGCAGTCCCAGAACGTGATGCCTGCGCGCGGGAACAGGTCTGAAATTGGCATGAAGGCCGACCCGATGATGCCAAAGGCATGTTCGATCCCGTGCATTTGCAGCACTTTGACGAAAGCTTCTTCGGTGGTCATCTTCATGGCGGAACGCTCCTTTTAGGCCAGATCAGTTGTCTTGTTCTAAGCAGGCCACAAACCGGCGGTAGGGCCAGCCGGATTGCCTATTTAAGTCCAGTTTCCGATATTGCGCGCGCAATCAGGCCAATGCCTTCGGCAATGCGGGCCGCCGCGATGGATGAATAGGCCAAACGGTAATAATTTTGTGGGCCAATCGCAGGGTCATAGAACACCCGCCCCGGCTCGATCAGCACACCTTGCCCCCGTAACGCCAGCGCCAAAGTGCCGGTATCCACATGGTCTGGCGCGCGCATCCAGACGGATGATCCGCCAAACCCCGCCTGCGGGGCCATGCGCAAGCCGGTCTCGCGGATCGCCTCGTCCATGATCGTTCGCCTGCGCCGAAAGGTCTGCCGCATCCGGTTGATCAGCGCATCATAATGCCCCAGCGACAGAAAATAGGCCGAGGTGCGCTGCACATGCCCCGGCGGGTGGCGCAGAACCGTCACCCGCAGCGCGCGTGCTTCGCGAATGAACGCCTCTGGCCCCACCAGATAGCCAAGCCGCAGACCCGGAAAGATCGACTTCGAAAACGAGCCCGCATAAATGACCCGCCCCTCGCGGTCGAGGGATTTTAGCGATGGCGACACCGATTTCAGAAACGACATCTCAAATTCATAGTCGTCTTCAACGATCACAAAGCCCCGCTTTGATGCGGCATCCAGCAGTGCCGTGCGCCGCTCCAGCGGCATGGTCACATTGGTCGGGCAATGGTGGCTGGGGGCCGTGAACACCACGTCAACGCGGGCAGGCAAAGCATCCGGCGGCAAGCCCTGTGCATCCACATCAACGCGGGTCACCGAACAGTCGGTCTGTTCCAGAATGTCGCGCAGGCCCGGATAACAGGGGTTTTCAATCACTGCCACGCGGTCGCGCGCCAGCAACACCTGCGCCGCGATCCACAGCCCGTTCTGCGCGCCCATGGTGATCAGCACCTCCTCGGGGCGGGCATGAATGCCGCGCCGGGGCAGGATGTTGCGCAAGATATATTCAATCAGCAACGGATCATCACGTTCGTGGTAATCGCCGGTCAGCGTCTCAAAATCCCGCTTGCCCAATGCCCGCATGGCACAGAGCCGCCAGTTTTGATGGTCGAACAAGGCCGCATCCACCTGCCCATAGATGAACGGAAACTGATAGCTGCGCCAATCGACTGGCTTGGTCAGTTTCACCCCTTGTGAAAACCGCCGCCCGCTTAGGGCCGCATAATCCACCAGATCGGCCCCGCGCGGGGCTTGCGGCAGAAATTCTGGCTGCTTTGGTGCGCCGTCAGACACGAAATACCCCGATCGCCCGCGGGATGTCAGATAATCGGATGCCACCAATTCAGTATAAGCCAGCGTCACCGTAATGCGACTGATCCCCAGATGCCCGGCCATGCCCCGGCTGGATGGCATCTTGTCGCCCGCGCGAAACCGGCCCTGCAAAATGCCTTCGGTGATCATCTGCCGGATCTGATGTTGCAAGGTGCCCACCGCGCCTGCAGCAAGGAAAAAGCTTTCGGCTGGGATTGCCATTCTGGCCTCATGGGCTTGCGCAACTGGACCTAAGCATTGGCGCAGGCTGGCGCGGGTTCGTCAAGCGGCGGGCTTGCTTCTGATCGATAAGGTGATTGTCCGGTGGACAATCTCCCGGTCAGTTGCCCAAAGCCGCAAGGCGTCGGGCAAGGGATCGCCCGCCATCACCTCGCTTGGGAAATCGGGCCGCGCCTGACTGGGCTGGTGCGAAATTCGCGCCTGCAGAGGGCAGGCAGGCGCGGCCTGATTTGATTCAAATCAAATCGGCAAACAGAAGCTTTACCCAAACACCTTCATCAACGCCCGGTCCATTGCATCCGTAATATGATCAATATCATCCGCCGTCGCGATCAACGCAGGCGACAGGCACAGCGTATTGTTGAACCCCGGAAGTGACCTGTTCGTCATCCCGATGATCACCCCCTGTGCCATGCAGTCGGCCACCACCGCCGCCACCATCTTTTCATCTGCAGGCTCGCGGCTGTCCCGGTCCGCCACCAGTTCCGCCCCGCAAAACAGCCCCTTACCGCGTACGTCGCCGATCACCCGGTGCCGTTCCGCCAGCGCATTCAGATTGTCCAACACCCGCGCGCCCATGCGGATGGTGTTGTCCAAAAGCCCTTCATCTTCAATGATCCGCATGTTTTCAAGCGCCGCCGCTGGCCCTGATGTGCAGCCGCCAAAGGTGGAGATATCGCGGAAATAGCTCATCGGATCGCTCGCATCATCCTTGAACATGTCAAACACGGCTTCCGTCGTGACCGTGCAGGCAATGGCCGCATAGCCAGACGCCACGCCCTTGGCCATGGTCACGAAATCCGGCTTCACACCGAAATGCTGATAGCCAAACCACGTCCCCGTGCGCCCTACCCCGCACACAACCTCGTCAATATGGATCAGAATGTTATGGCGCGTGCAGATGTCCTGCACCCGCTCCCAGTAGCCCGCTGGCGGCACGATCACACCGCCGCCCGCCGTTACCGGCTCCAGACAGATCGCACCAATGGTATCGGCCCCTTCGCGCAGGATCACCTCTTCAATCGCATCCGCCGCGCGTTCCCCGTAATTGGCCACATCCCACTGCTTGCGGTATTCCAGACAATGCGGCACCTCGACAAATCCCGGCGTGAACGGCCCGTATTGCGCATTGCGCTGTGGCTGGCCGCCCGCCGACAGACAGGCAATCGTGGTGCCGTGATAATCCCGCTCGCGGAACAGGATCTTGTGCTTGCGGCCCCCATGGTGGCGGTGCGAGATTTGGCGCACCATCTTGAACACCTTCTCATTCGCCTCTGACCCCGAGTTGGAGTAATAGACGCGGCTTAGCCCCGGCATCTTTTCGACCAGCCGCTGGGCAAACTTTGCCCCCGGAATTGACCCCGCCGACCCCGCAAAATAGCAAAGCTTGACCAACTGGTCGCGCACGGCATTGGCGATGCTTTCCCCGCCCGTAGCCGACATTCACCGTCCAGACGCCGCCCGACACCGCATCCAGATGCTCTTTGCCGCGTGCATCCCACACCTTCATGCCGCGCCCTTCGACAATGATCCGCGGATCAATCGTCTCATATTGCTTATGCTGGCTCAGGTGATGCCAGATATGGGCGCGGTCGGCCTCGATCACGTTGCTCATATCGTTGGACGTGGTATCCATAGTCTGCTTCCTTTTTGGGCGTTTTTGGCGGTTTTGCCAACTGTCGCGACGGCCCGGTTCTGCTGTGTTCAGATCATCCGGGATTGCCCACCCTGACAATAGGGCCAGATTGGGCGCGCCGATAATGCCAGACAACAAATTTCCTATGCCAAGCCCCGCTGACAGGCAATCAATTTGGCTGGCCCTATCCAGCCTTGCAAAACTGGACCTATGCGGCGCAAGATAGGCTATTCATACATATGTCATAAGCCGCGTCCACCGAACGGGCAAAGCATCAACAAGGAGCACGTCATGACCAAACGCACCACCTTACTCAGCGCAGTCGCAGGCCTCGCCCTTTTGGCAGGCTCCAACGCCGCTTTGGCGCTTGATGAAATCACTGTTGCCTACTTCCTCGAATGGCCGATGCCGTTTGAATATGCCAAAGTCATGGGCACATATGAGGCCGAAATGGGCGTCAAAATCAACTGGCGCTCGTTCGATACGGGCACCGCAATGTCGGCTGCCATGGCCTCAGGCGACGTGCATCTTTCGGTCAGCCAAGGGGTGCCACCGTTTGTTGTGGCCACATCTGCAGGCCAGGATTTGCAAATCCTCGACGTGGCCGTTGTCTATGCCGACAACGACAACTGCGTTGTGCGCACCGATCTGGAAATTACTAAGGATAACGCCGCCGAACTGGCTGGCAAAAAAGTGGCCCTGCCCATCGGGTCAGCAGCACATTACGGGTTCCTGAAGCAAATGGAACATTTTGGCGTTGATCCGGCGTCGATGGAAATCGTCGATATGGCGCCACCAGACGGCGCTGCGGCCTTTGCGCAAGGCGGGCTTGATATGGCCTGCGGCTGGGGCGGATCACTGCGCCGGATGAAGGAAAGCGGAAATGTGCTTCTGACCGGTGCAGAAAAAGAAGAACTCGGCATTCTGGTGTTCGATGTCACCTCCGGCCCTGCCGGGTTCGTGGCTGAAAACCCGGATCTGGTGGCGAAGTTCCTGAAAGTCACCGCTGATGCCAATGCCATGTGGGCGGACACCACAAAGCAGGCTGAAATGCTGCCCGTCATCGCCAAGGATGCTGGTATGGACGAAGCAGCTACTGCTGAAACCTTGGCAACTTTCGTGTTCCCCACTGTTGAAGATCAGTTGTCGGCCAAATGGCTTGGCGGCGGCGCGCAATCCTTCATGGGTGGCGTGGCGGGTGTGTTCAAGACGGCTGGTAACATTCCGGCAGCGCTTGAAACCTATGATGCGACTGTGAACACCGGCCCGCTTGCGGCTGCAGCTGCAATGTAACTCCTCCTCGACGGGCGGCCTTTAGGTTTAGGCCGCTCAATCTGTGTCAAATGCGGGGGTGTGATGACCGGACTGATCATCGACAATCTTTCTATGCGCTTCGATCTGGCAAACGGATCGTCCGTTCAAGCCCTCGAAAACGTATCACTTACCTTGAAAAAGGGCGAACTGTTGTCGGTTCTCGGCCCGTCAGGCTGTGGCAAGACCACGCTTCTGAACATCCTTGCGGGCTTTCTGGCCCCGACATCCGGCAGCGTCACATTAAACGGCAAACGCGTCACAGGCCCCAGCGCCGAACGCGGCATGGTGTTTCAGCAAGGGGCCCTGTTCGAATGGATGTCCGTGCGCCAGAATGTAGATTTCGGCCCCCGCATGAAGGGCATGGAAAAACGCCAACGCGATGAAATCACTGATCACTTGCTGGAAACCGTTGGCCTGCAAGATTTCAAGGAAAAAGCCGTCTATGAACTTTCTGGTGGCATGCAGCAGCGCGTGGCTTTGGCCCGCTGTCTGGCAAATGACCCCGAAGTTATTCTGATGGACGAACCCCTTGGTGCGCTGGACGCGCTGACCCGCGAAAAGATGCAGGGGCTGGTTTTGAAGCTGTGGAAGGACACCGGCAAAACCGTGGTTCTGATCACCCATTCGGTCGAAGAGGCGCTTTTGCTCGGCGAAAGGCTGGTGGTCATGGCCCCCCGCCCCGGCCGGATTTTCAAGGAATACAGCCTGCCCTTTGCCGAACGCGGCGTCGCGGCGGACCTGCGCGAGGTCAAGAAATCCGACGGTTTCGCCGACACCCGCGAAGAGATTTTATCCATGATCTGGGGCATGGAGGAAGAAATTATGGGCCGCAAGGATTCTGCAGCATGATGGGCGGCATCACCATTGCGGTCAGCTATATCGCCCTTTTCGTGCTGTCGTGGCTGGCGTTGCGCGCGTGGCGCAGACGAAACGCCAGACACGATTTCACCAGCCTGAAAACCGTGACCTTCGGCGATGAAAGTGCCATCACCCCGGATCGCGGCGCCTCTATCATCTCGATACTGACCATCTTCCTGATCTGGGGCGCGTTTACCGGATCAAACCTGACCCCCTTTCACGTGCCGGGGCCGTTCACTGGGGAAACCTCCTTCACCTATACCGCCCAGAATGCGGCAGGGGATACCGATGACGGAACCGTCAGCATTTCGGTGCATGATATCGGCGTGAAGCCCACGGTGCCGCCTGTGGCAGGCGGTGACGGCTTTGCCAAAGATGACGCCGCCGTGGTACCAGCCTGGCGGTCCGTTTTGTTGAAACCTGCGGAAAATGACGGCGAGGGCGCAAAAATCATCGCCATCAACGGCCAGCCGATAACGGCTGAAACCGACGTGGCGGTTGACAACGCGAAAGTCGTTTTAACCGCCAAAGGCTCGCTCAACTTCACCCCGCGCAAGGGCCTGCAGATGGAACCGATCTGGCTACCCGCCCCCGAGGCGGTGGTGGCGCGGTTTATCGAGATCGCGAAGAACGGCTATCAAAACACGTCCCTGTGGGAACATCTGGGGGCATCGCTGACCCGCGTTCTGGTCGGCTTTGCCTTGGGGTCCATTGTCGGCATCCCGCTTGGCTATGCGATGGGTCTGTCGGGCTGGTTTCGGGGCTGGTTCGACCCGATTGTCGAATTCATGCGCCCGGTGCCGCCCTTGGCCCTGATCCCGCTGGTGATCATCTGGTTCGGGATCTGGGAGACGGGGAAGATCGTGCTGCTGTTCCTCGCCGCGCTTTGGATCATGGTCATCGCGGCGCGGGCGGGGGTGTCCGGCGTGCGGATCACGAAAATTCACGCGGCCTATTCTTTGGGGGCGTCGAAATGGCAAATCATGCGGCACGTGATCATCCCGAATTCCTTGCCGGAGATTTTTACGGGCGCAAGAGTCGCGATGGGGGTCTGCTGGGGCACGGTCGTGGCGGCGGAACTGGTCGCGGCGCAGAAAGGGGCGGGGATGATGATTATTGCCGCGTCAAAATTTCAGCTGACCGATATCGTGGTGATGGGGATCATCCTGATCGGGGTGATTGGGTACGGAATTGATATCCTGATGCGGATGGCCGAGAAAAAACTGGTGCCTTGGAAGGGGCGGGCTTGAGGCGGTAACACGTGTGTTATGGGGGGTAAGGGGTTGATATGGTTGGATTGTGGGGATTTTGGTAAGGGGTTGTTAAGGGGTTTGGGGGCGGTGTAACACGCGGAATAACTTCGCGCGCTTACGCTGCAAGACGCCAATCGTAACATAGCCAACGCATCTGCTCCGGGCTGAAAACCAGTGCAAACATTTGCTGTCCTTGCCCGATTTGACACGCGTCAAATCGGGCCGCGCCTGCCTGCCCCGGCAGGCGCGTTTCTCGCACCCGCCAGACAGGCGCGACCCGATTTCCAGAGGACTGTTTGCTGCACCACGCCCCTTGTCCAACGGCCTTCGGCCTTATGAACAACAGCCCGAAAAACGCTGCCCCGCAGCGTTTTCAGATCGGGCTGGGGTGAAAAGCATGTATATGGTGGCATCAAAAAGCAACGGATATTGTGAAGAGTTCTCTCAATAGATAACAAGAGAAAATTAAACTACAGCAGCAATGCGGGAGCTATTTTGCAGTTTGAATACACTGATGAGCAAACTGAAACTGAGAAATTCTTTGGTGGATTTCGGCATATAAACCTATTCGGAAGAATCGAAGTGGGTGATGACACCAAATTCAATGATTTTCTGACTCAATCGTCACCACCGGCTAGAACCAATGTTTATATTGACTCCATAGGTGGCGACGTGGATGCCGCCATTGCGATTGGTCGCAGAATTCGCGACTGTTGGTTTGCGACGTCGATTGGCTCATACACGCTGGATCACGAAAAATCCAGCGATCTCATAATTTCTCGCAAGCTGACTGCTGGGCAATGCATAAGTGCAGCTACGTTACTCTTTCTAGGAGGTAAGCTTAGACATTTTTCGCGAGGGGCAAGGTTTGGAGTGCATCGCTTTTCATTCCGCAATCCATTGCCGGAAAATATTGACTATTCGCAGATTTTGTCAGCGAAGATAGCCAGCTACGTCTCGGATATGGGTCTACTGCCCGCCTTTCTTGAGTTGTCGTCAGCAGTGCCAAGTTCAGAAGTTAAGCTAATTGAAGAGGCCCAACTTCGTGAACTGAAAGTAATAACAGGCGGAATAACAGAAGTTTCATGGGAGATGCGGGCTCGTGGACACATGTTGTATGTCAGGGGGGAGCGGGACTCTATTTGGGGCCACCACAAAGTGATGCTTGGCTATGTGAAGGGACATGGCTTTCAATTCTGGGCAGTAATCGAAGCGCAAGGAAGAGAAGATCAACTCAATAATTTTGGTTTGGTTGAAATAGTTGTTAATGGTGAAGAAATGAAGATTGATATTTCAGAAAGGTGTCACCGGGCGACTGTCGGAATTTATGTAAATGTTATTTCTGAGATTACCCAAGCAGAGGCTAAGTCGATAGCATTTTCAAGCAGCTTTGGAGTTCAAATCAGATTTTCCAAAGAAGCGGATATGTTCTTGGGGATCTCGGCAATGTCCACGGATGGAGGAAAAGAGACATTGGAAACATTCTATAGTGCACTTTGCACCGACGAATAATCCCCTCCCCCCTCTCACTTCCCATAATACTCGCGGTACCACGCCACAAACTTCTCCATCCCGTCCCGCAAATTCGTCTGGGGTTTATACCCCGTCAGCCGCTGCAATAGCCCCGCGTCGGCCCATGTGGCGGGGACGTCGCCCATTTGCATTGGCATGTAGTTGCGGATGGCTTTCTTGCCCAAGACTTCCTCGATCACCTCCACAAAATCCAGCAGGCGCACTTTGTCGGAATTGCCGATATTGACCACGCGCCAGGGGGCGTTGGGGGATAGGCTGTCGCCTTCCGGCACAGCTTCGCCCGGTGCGGGGCGCATGGGGGGCACGTCGATCAGCAGCCTAATACCGCGGACCAGATCGTCGACGGATGTGAAATCGCGCCACATGTCGCCGTGGTTGTAGATATCAATGGGTCGGTCGTTCAGGATGGCATCGACGAATTTGAAATAGGCAAGATCGGGGCGGCCCCAAGTGCCGTAAACGGTGAAAAAACGGAACATCGTGGTGGGCAGGTTCCACAGGTGCGCATAGGCGTGGGACATGCTCTCGGTCGCTTTTTTGGTGGCGGCGTAGATGGTGAGTTGGCCATCGGCTTTGTCGGTTTCGGCAAACGGCATCTTTTCATTGGCACCGTAGATCGAGGAGGTGGAGGCCATCAGCAGATGCTGCACGGCGTTACGGCGCGCGGCCTCCATCACGTTGAACGTGCCCGTCACGTTGCTATCCACATAGGCGCGCGGGTTTTCAAGGCTGTAGCGCACACCGGCTTGCGCGGCGAGGTGGATGATCACGTCGGGGGCGAATGCGTCGATGGTCGCGTCTAGCAGGGCGTGGTTTTCGAGCATGCCTTCGCTGGCGTTGAAGTTCGGGGCCTGATACAGCATGGCGTGGCGGCGCTGTTTGAGGGTCACATCGTAATAGTCGGTCATGCCGTCATAGCCATGCACGATAAAGCCTTCATCCAGCAGAAGTTTTGCCAGATGATAGCCGATGAACCCGGCGGTTCCGGTGATAAAAACCTTGCGCATATGCGGTCCCTTGCTTTTGGCGGACGATTGCCGCGTTGGGGCGTGGTGTCAATGCGGGCGGACCAGATCGGCTTGCTTTGCGTCGCCGTGCACTTTCGCCCCGGCGCAGGCCGGGGTCCCGATATTTGTACCGTAACAATCTAAGCCCCGGCCTGCGCCGGGGCGAGGGAAGCCACACATCTCATCCGACAAATGCAGACCTCATTACTGCGGGTCGCGCAGGCGGAAGCGTTGGATTTTGCCGGTTTGGGTTTTTGGCAGGGCATCGGTGAAGATGATGGAGCGCGGGTATTTATAGGGGGCGATGGTGGCTTTGACATGGTCTTGCAGGGCTTTTGTGGTGGTCTGGTCGGGCTCGTGGCCTGTGGTCAGCACCACATGGGCCTGCACGATCTGGCCACGGTCGGCGTCTGCGATGCCGATTACCGCGCATTCCAAAACGGCGGGGTGGGAGAGAAGTGCCGCCTCCACCTCTGGCCCGGCGATGTTGTAACCTGCGGAAATGATCATATCGTCGCTGCGGGCGGCGAAGTGGAAATAGCCATCCGCGTCTTGCCAAAAGCTGTCGCCGGTCAGGTTCCAGCCGTTCTGGACGTATTTGGATTGGCGGTCATCGGCGAGGTATCGGCACCCCGTTGGGCCTTTGACGGCAAGGCGGCCGACCTCGCCTCGGGGCAGTTCCGCGCCCGTGTCATCGACGATTTTCGCTTGGTATCCGGTGACCGGGCGGCCTGTGCAGCCGGGGCGGTGATCGTCAAAACGGTTGGTGAGGAAGATATGCAGCATCTCGGTGGCACCGATACCGTCGAGCATCGGTTTGCCGGTGCGGGCGATCCAGTCGTCATACACCGGGGCCGGCAGGGTTTCGCCAGCGGAGACTGCGGCGCGCAAGGAGGACAGATCTGCGCCGTCGGCCATGGCTTTCAGCATCACCCGGTAAGCCGTTGGGGCGGTGAAACAAACGGTGGCTTTGTAGGTCTGGATGATGTCGATCATATTGGGTGGCGTCGCTTGTTCGAGCAGGGCGGCGGCGGCACCAAAGCGCAGCGGAAAGATCGCAAGGCCACCCAAGCCGAAAGTGAAGGCGAGCGGCGGCGAGCCTACGAAAACGTCGTCGGGCGTGACTTTAAGGACTTCGGCGGCGTAACCATCGGCGATGATCAACAGGTCGCGGTGGAAATGCATGGTGGCTTTGGGCTGGCCCGTGGTGCCAGAGGTGAAGCCCAGCAATGCCACATCATCGCGGCCCGTAGGCGGCGGGGTGAAGCGGACGGATTTCGAGAGGGCGATGCGGTCAAGTTCGGCATCATGGTTGGCGGTGCCGTCAAAGCCAATGATGGTTTTGAGGGTGCGGCTGGTTTTGCCGCAGGTGACCAACTCGTCCATCAACCGGGTATCGCACAGGGCGTGGGTGACGCAGGCCTTGTCGACAATCTGCGACAATTCCCCCGCCCGCAGCATCGGCATGGTGTTGACCACCACCGCCCCCGCCTTGGTGGCCCCCAGCCAGGCGGCCACCATCGCCGGGTTGTTGGCAGACCGGATCAGCACGCGATTTCCGGGCGCAACACCGTAATCTTCAACCAGCGCATGGGCGATGCGGTTCGACCAATCGGTCAGTTCCTTATAGGTGCGCTGGCGGCCATTGCCGATCAGCGCGGTGTGGTCACCGAAACCGCGCTCGACCATGCGGTCGGTCAGCTCGGTCGCGGCATTCAGCCATTCGGGGTAGATATGCGGGCCTTGGGGCAGCTCTGGCCAAGCGTCCGAAGGCGGCAGGTTATCGCGCGAAAACGTATCGCTGTGTCCGGATGGGCCAAGCATCACGCCTCCTTCGGCACGACTGCCGTTGCTTCGATTTCCACCAAGGCCCGGTCTTCAACAAGCGCCACCACCTGCACCAGCGCCATCGCCGGGTAGTGCCGCCCGATCGCTGCTTTATAAAGCTGGCCTAGCTCCGCCAGACTGCCCAGATAGGCGCGCTTGTCGGTCACATACCATGTCAGGCGCACGATATGGTGCGGCTCTGCCCCGGCCTCGGCCAAAACAGCCACGATATTGCGCAGGGCCAACCCCGCCTGAGCGGCAAAATCATCGGATTCAAACTGCTGATCCGCGTTCCAGCCGACCATGCCGCCTGTTACCACCAAACGGCCCGTGGCGGCCATGCCATTGGAATAACCCGGCGTCGCCTTCCAATGCGACGGGTGCAAAAACTGGTGCGGGCTGGTCATGTCGCCTCCCCCTGAAATGCCTCAAATTTGGCGCGCATGGCGTCCGGCCAGTGGGTCGGTTTGCCTGCAATCACCCAAACGAGCGTAAGATCCGCCGTCAATCGCAGCTGATCACCCACCCGCGCCGTGGCCATAAAATTCACTGACGATCCACCGACGCGCACTACCTCCAACTCCCATTTCAACTTGTCACCAAGCCGCGACGCCGTCCGAAAGTTTGTCTCCAGCCGCGCCATTGGAACCCCTTGACCGTCACCCACCATCTTGGCGAAGGAATGCCCGATGACATCGACAAAGAAGTTCTCCACCAAGGAATTCGTCATCTCAAAATAGCGTGGATAGAACACGATCCCCATCGCGTCGCAGTGGTTGAATTCCACAGGCATTATGCGGGTGTAGATCATTGCAAAACCGCCCGTGCTATGATGATGCGCTGCACGTCAGATGCCCCCTCATATATCCGCAAAGCCCTGATTTCGCGGTATAGATGCTCCACCGCAAAGCCTGTGCGCACGCCGTCGCCGCCATGCAATTGCACCGCCATGTCGATGATCCGCTGTGCGGCCTCGGTGGCATGCAGCTTGGCCATCGCCGCCTCGCGGCTGATCCTAAGTGCCCCCTGATCTTTGGCCCAAGCGGCGCGGTAAATCAGCAGCGCAGCACTGTCCACCTCTAGCGCCATATCGGCGATATGGCCCTGCACCATCTGCAAATCCGCCAATGGCGCACCGCCGATCATCCGGGTTTTTACACGGGCCACAGCTTCATCCAACGCGCGCCGCGCAAATCCCAGCGCCGCAGCGCCAACCGTGGTGCGAAACATATCCAGCACTGACATCGCCACTTTGAAGCCGCCACCCGCCACCCCAATCAACGCCAACTCCGGCAGATGCACATCGGTCAGCTGCAGATGCGCCAACGGGTGCGGGGCCATCACCGCAATCCGGTCCACTACGCTGAGGCCCGGTGTCTCGGCGGGCAGCAGAAAGGCCGAAATGCCGCGCGCGCCCGCTGCCTCGCCGGTACGGGCGAAAATCACGTAAATGTCGGCAATACCGCCGTTCGAGATATAGGTTTTCTCGCCGTTCAACACCCAGCCACCCTGCACAGCTGTTGCCGTGGTGGCGGTCGCCGCAACATCAGACCCGGACCCCGGTTCAGTTAACGCAAATCCCGCAATCGCGCGCCCCGTGCGGGTCCGCTCCAACCAAGCGCGTTGCGACGGCGTGCCAAACAGCGATACCGCCCCCATGCCAAGCCCCTGCATGGCAAAAGAAAAATCCGCCAACCCATCATGCCGCGCCAGCGTTTCGCGGATCAGGCACAGGGCGCGCAGATCAAGCACCTCGCCCTCACCCGCCCCGGTGTGGCGCAACCAGCCGCCTGCCCCCAGCAGGGCCACCAAACCCCGACAGGCGGCATCCACATCTGCATGATCAACGGGCAAATGCGCGCCACACCATGCCTCCAGTGCCACCGCCAGATCACGGTGGCGAGCCTCAAAAAACGGCCAATCGTGGAAGGTTTGATCACTCATGATTTCATCTGTTCATAAATATCCCGGGGGGTCCGGGGGGCTGGCCCCCCCGGCTTGTCTGGTCAATCACCTTGAAACACCGGCTTTTCCTTGGCGACGAACGCCTTATATGCGCGCTCAAAATCGCGGGTCTGCATGCAGATCGCTTGCGCCTGCGCTTCGGCTTCGATCGCTTGCTCCAGGCCCATGGTCCATTCCTGCGCCAGTTGCACCTTGGTCATGCCATGCGCAAAGGTCGGCCCAGCCGCCAAACGCAGCGCCAGCGCCAGCGCCTCATCCTCCAGCGCCTCGGCCGGATGCAGCGCGTTCCAAAAGCCCCAAGCCGCGCCCTCAACCGCCGTCATCACCCGCCCGGTGTACAAAAGTTCCGCCGCCCGCCCCTGCCCGATGATGCGGGGCAACATCGCACAAGCCCCCATATCGCAGCCTGCCAACCCGACGCGCGTGAACAAAAAAGCGCATTTTGCCTCTGGCGTCGCCAGCCGCAGATCGGCGGCCATCGCCAAAATAGCACCAGCGCCGACGCAAACGCCGTCAACGGCCGCAATCACCGGCTTGCCACAACCGATGATGGCTTTCACCAGATCGCCGGTCATCCGGGTAAAGGCCAGCAGGCCCTTCATATCCATGCCCACCAGCGGGCCGATAATGTCATGCACATCGCCGCCGGAACAGAAATTGCCACCGTTCGAGGCCAGCATCACAACATCAACATCGTCGGCATAGGGCAGCGCGCGAAAGGTATCGCGTAGTTCGGCGTAGCTCGCAAAGCTGAGCGGGTTTTTACGGTCGGGCCTGTTCAAGCGAAGGGTCGCCACGCGGTTTTGTACGGCCCATAGAAAATGGTGCGGCTGTAGGGTGGCAAGCTGGGTCATCTGGCACCGCCTATGCGTTTCAGGATGTCTGTCAGCAGGTCCAGCTCCGCCTCGGTCAGCGTGGCAAAAACCCGGTTCACTTCGCGTTCATGCTGGGCGGCAAGGCCCTCGAATTGGGCCAGCCCGTCCGGCGTCAGCGCCACAAACACGGTCCGCCTATCCGCATCAGATTGCGTTCGGCGCACCAGACCGTCATTTTCCAGCCGGTCCACGACCGTGGTGGCATTGCCGTTTGATACCAGCAACATGCGCGACAGTTCCGACATGGTAACACCGCCTTGTCGGCGGTACAGCGCCGCCATCACATCGAACCGTGGCAGGGTGGTGGCGTGTTTCACCCGCAAAAATTCACGCAAGTGGGATTCGGCCACGCGGGTTACGCCCAGCAGGCGGATCCACATTTTCAGGCGGCGTTTGGACAGAGGATCTGGCGTCTGAGTATCCGGCGTCTGGGGGCCTGCGCTTTTCATGTCATTCATGCCTCGCCCCCGTTTATGGCGATGGCTTGGCCGTTGATCCCTTCGGCACCGGGGTTGCACAGCCATAGGGCGGTGGCGGTCACTTCGGATGGCTGGATCAGGCGGTTTTGCGGGCTCATCGAGGCCAGAACGGCGCGGGCCTCTGCCTCGGTGCGGCCAGTTTTCTGCATGATCACCGCCACCGAATGGTCGGTCATTTCGGTATCAAGATAACCGGGGCACAGCGCGTTCACGGTAATGTCTTTGCGTGCAATTTCATAGGCCAATGACCGTGTCAGGCCGATCACGCCGTGCTTGGCTGCCGCATAAGGCGCGATTTTGGGATAGCCTTTCAAGCCAGCGGTTGAAGATACCGCAATCAACCGCCCCCAGCCCGGCATCTGGTTTAGGCCATCGCGCAGGGTCAGGAAAACGCCGGTCAGGTTCACCGCGATCATCGCGTTCCATTGCGCAAGCGTGGTGCGCGCCATCGGCGCAGAATCCGCCGCGCCCGCGTTGGCTATGACAATATCGCAGGGCCCTGCGGCTGCAAACATCGCTTTCACCGATGCCTCATCCGTCACATCTGCCTGCACCGCGCGAATGCCGCCCGTCGCCACCCGTGCCAGCGCATCGGCACGGCGGCCAGCGATCACCACTTCGGCCCCCGCGCCTGCAAATCCGCGCGCAAGGACTGCGCCAAGGCCAGACCCGCCGCCGGTGATCAGCACGCGTTTGCCTGTCAGCGTCATACCCGGATCACCTCGGCTGCGCGCTGCGCCAGACGGCGGGCTTGTTCCGCGCCGGCAAGATAGGGCAAGGGCCACGCACTTGCGGTATCACCAAGGGCAATGGCCGCGTGCAATGTCCAATAGGGATCGGCCAGATGCGGGCGGGCAAGACAGACAAGATCGGCGCGCCCTGCCAGCAGGATGGAATTTACCTGATCGGCATCGCTGATGTTGCCCACCGCCATGGTGGCCAGCCCCGCCTGATTGCGGATACGGTCGCTGAACGGCGTCTGGAACATGCGGCCATAGACGGGCTTTGCGTCGGTTGAGGTTTGGCCTGCCGACACATCAATAATATCGGCGCCTTCCACCGCGAACATCATCGCAATTTCCACCGCCTCATCCGGGGTCACGCCATCATCGCCCAGCCAATCATTGGCCGAAATGCGCACCGACATTGGCTTTTGCCCCGGCCATGCGGCCCTCATCTCGCGGAACACCTCAAGCGGGTATCGCATGCGGTTTTCCAATGAACCACCATATTCATCGGTCCGAATGTTCGATTTTGGTGATATAAAGCTAGAAATAAGATAGCCATGTGCCGCATGAAGTTCGATCATGTCAAAGTCAGACCCTTCGGCCATTTCGACAGATTTCACGAATTGCCGCGTGACCTTGTCCATATCAGCGCGGTCCATCGCTTTTGGGGTGGCGTTCCCCGCTGACCACGCAATGGCGCTGGCCGACAGCAGCGGCCAGTTACCCGACACCAGGGGCGCATCGCTGTCGGCCCAGCCGACTTGAGTAGACCCTTTGCGCCCGGAATGACCGATCTGGCAGCAGATTTTCGCCCCGGTTTCGGCATGGATGAAATCGTTTATCCGCTTCCATCCCGCCTCGTGCTTGGGGGTATAAAGCCCGGTGCAGCCGGGGGTGATGCGGCCATTGGCGGACACGCAGGTCATTTCCGTTGTCACCAACCCTGCCCCGCCCTTGGCGCGTTCGGCGTAATGCACGAAATGCCAATCGCCGGGAATGCCGTCCATCGCGCGGTACTGTGCCATCGGCGATACGACAATGCGGTTCATCAACCGCAAGCCGCGCAATTGAAACGGCGCGAACATCGGCGCGCGGCCAGCCTCGCCGCCTGCGCTGGTGGCAAACCAGTCTTCCGCCCCGCGCAACCAAGCGGAATCGCGCAGGCGCAGGTTTTCGTGGCTGATGCGCTGGCTGCGGGTTAGCAGAGAATAGGCAAACTGTGGCGGCGGCATATCCAAGTACCGTTCCACCTCTTCAAACCATTCCAGCGAATTGCGCGCGGCCGATTGCAGGCGCAGCACCTCAACCCGGCGCACGTCCTGATAGCGCGCAAAAGCGGCTTCAATGCTGGGTTCCGTGTGCAGATAGGTCGCCAAAGCGATGGCTGAATCCAGTGCCAACCGCGTGCCAGAGCCTATCGAAAAATGGCTGGTCGCCGCCGCATCGCCCATCAGCACCACGTTTTCATGATACCAGCGTTCACAGATCACGCGCGGAAAATTCATCCAAACGGCAGAGCCACGCAGATGTGCGGCGTTTGAAATCAGCGGGTTACCACCCAGATGATCTGCAAATATCTTGCGGCAGGCCTCGACCGTGTCCTCTTTGGACATTGCGTCAAAGCCCCAAGCATCCCACGTGGCTTGCGAACATTCCACGATGAAGGTCGCGGTGTTGTCATCAAACTGGTAAGCATGCGCCCAGACCCAGCCGTGCTGTGTCTTCTCGAATATAAAGGTGAAGGCATCATCGAATTTGGCATGGGTGCCAAGCCAGACGAATTTACACAGCCGCGTATCAATATCGGGTTTGAAGCTGCCTTCGTATTCGCGCCGCACGGCAGAATTCAAACCATCGGTGGCGACCACAACGTCGTAGTCACGGCGGTAGTCTTCGGCAGATTTGAATTCCGTCTCAAACCGCAAATCCACGCCCAGCGCGCGGGCGCGGGCCTGCAAGATGATCAGCAGTTGTTTGCGCCCGATGCCCGCAAAACCGTGCCCGCCAGACACGGTACGCACGCCACCCTGCACCACGGCGATATCATCCCAATAGGCAAAATGATCTTTGATGCTTTGTGTGCTGACAGGATCATTCTTCGCCATGTTCGACAGCGCGTCATCCGACAAAACGACACCCCAGCCAAACGTATCATTGGCCTTGTTGCGTTCCAACACCGTCACATCATGCGATGGGTCGCGCAATTTCATGGAAATCGCGAAATACAGCCCCGCAGGACCACCACCGAGGCAAAGAACCTTCATGCCTGTCCCTTTTTACTGTTCCGCGATGGTATCTAGCGTGGCATTCCTCGAAAACAATTTCAAGCTTGAAATTTATTCCTTGAAATTTTTACCCATAGGCGCATGATACGGGGATGGAAAACCAAGCGCGAACGCCGTCAAAAGCCCCAAATCCGGTGATCGGCGTTGTTGGGCTTGGCACTATGGGCCTGGGCATCGTGCAAGTGTTTTTGATGGCCGGGTTTCGCGTGGTCGCAACTGATGCCTACGGCCCGGTTCTGACCACGGCCCCAATGCGTTTGGCCGCAAATCTGGATGCGCGCATTCAGGCAGGCAAGCTGACGCATGAGGCGCGCAATTCCGTTTTGCGGCGGTTGCGTTTGGTGGCCACGCCGAACGAAATGGCGCGGGCAGCCATCGTGATAGAGGCGATAGCCGAGGATTTGCAGGCCAAACACAGGCTGTTT
Source organism: Pseudorhodobacter sp. (assembly GCA_031413495.1). Lineage (GTDB taxonomy): Bacteria > Pseudomonadota > Alphaproteobacteria > Rhodobacterales > Rhodobacteraceae > JACMNW01. The sequence goes on from JANOFE010000037.1 coordinate 20,444, forward strand.
GCGGATCTGGAGGCGGTGCTGCCCCCGGATACCGTGCTGGCAACCAACACATCGTCCTTGTCGGTGGCGGCTGTGGCGCAGGGTTTGGCGCGGCCTGCACAGGTTGTGGGCTTGCATTTTTTCAACCCGGCTCCGGCGATGAAACTGGTAGAATTGGTGGGGCATGCAGCGTCGCACGCGGCGGCACTGGCGCTTGCACGTCACGTGACCGAAACTGCTGGCAAGACCGTAATCGTGGCACCTGACCGCCCCGGTTTTATTGTCAACCGCTGCGCACGGCCGTTTTATGGCGAGGCGCTGGCAATGCTGGAAGACGGCACCCCTGCCGCCGATATTGATGCAGCCATGGTGGCGCAGGGCTATAAGATCGGGCCGTTTGGGTTGATTGACCTGATCGGGGCCGACATCAATCTGGCCGCCACCGAAGGGCTGTTTGCGGCCATGGGCAACCATCCGCGCTATCATGTGTTCGAGGCGCTGCGTGCGCAGGTGGCGCGCGGCGATCTGGGGCGCAAGGCCGGGCGCGGGTTTACAGTGGCGGGCGCGGTCAGCAAAGCCCCCGCCAATGCCGCACAGATCGCCCTGCGCATCGAGGCCGCCTTGATCAATGAGGCGGCATCCCTGTTGGCAGAAGGTGGCACCACGGCCGCCGGAATTGACACCGCGATGACGCTTGGCATGAACTTTCCACGCGGCCCGTTTGAGGCCTTGCAAGCCCATGGGGCAGCCCGCATTCTGGCGGTGCTTGGCAGCCTTGCAGCGCGTGCACCCGCACATTTGCGGGGGCGCTATGCCCCAAGTGCGGCCCTGACGGAGATGGCATGACCGAAGTTTTTCTATGCGCGCAGCGCCGCACCCCGATTGGGCGCTATGGCGGCGCGCTGGCGGGCCTGCGCCCGGATGATATGGCCGCATTGGTGATCGACGGGTTGCTGGATTTGCACCCCGGTCTGGCGGTGGATGAGGTGATCCTTGGCTGCGCCAATCAGGCGGGCGAGGATAACCGCAATGTGGCCCGGATGGCGGTGTTGCTGTCACGGCTGGCGGATTCCGTGCCTGCGCTAACAGTAAACCGGCTGTGTGCGTCTGGCCTTGATGCTGTGATCGCGGGCGCGCGGGCCGTTCGCGACGGGGCGGAGGTGATTATTGCGGGCGGCGTGGAGTCGATGACCCGCGCGCCGTTTGTGATGGCCAAGGCGGATACGGCCTTTGCGCGCGCGCCGCAGATGTTTGACACCACCATCGGCTGGCGCTTTGTGAACGCGCGCATTGCTGCGGCTTACGGTGTCGATACGATGCCAGAGACGGCGGAAAATGTGGCGGCGGATCACGGCATTTCCCGCGCCGATCAGGATGCCTACGCCCTGCGCAGCCAAACGCGCTATGACGCGTCGTGGCATGCGGCAGATATCTTGCCCGTCACCCTGCCCGCCGGCAAAGGCGAGGTTCAGGTGATCCGCATTGATGAACATCCGCGTGTCACCAGTCTTGCGAAACTGGCCGCCCTGCCCGCGCCATTTCGCGACGCGGGCACGGTGACCGCTGGCAATGCGGCTGGCATCAACGACGGGGCCTGTGCCATGATCCTTGCCTCTGCGGCGGGCGTCAAACGTTTTGGATTGTCGCCCACCGCGCGTATTGGTGCTGCGGCCAGCGCCGGGGTGGCACCCCGCGTGATGGGCTTGGGTCCGGTTGCGGCACTGGCGCGGTTGACCACTCAAACCGGCCTTACGCCCCAAGATTTTGACGTGATCGAGCTGAACGAGGCTTTCGCCGCCCAAGTGCTGGCCTGTACCCGCGTCTGGGGGCTGGCCGATGCTGCAGGCCATGTGAATGCCTATGGCGGTGGCATCGCGATGGGCCATCCGCTTGGCATGTCGGGCGCGCGGATTGCGGCAACCGCCGCACGGCGTTTGCATGCCTCTGGCGGCAAACATGCCCTTGCAACGCTGTGCGTGGGCGTTGGCCAAGGCGTGGCCTTGGCGCTACATTCGCTTTGAAGGATAGGATTACGATGCAGCGTGACGGGTCAGGTTACTTTCTTTACCATTCGATCGGCCAATATCCCGGCAAAGGGGCTGATCTTGCCGCCGCAATGGCGGAATTCGCCAGCATCTGGGGCGCCAATGACGATGCGCAATGGGCCTATGCGCTGTCGAAACGGGGCGCTTTCATCGACCGCTGGCGCGGCATCATCAATGCGCCCTCAGGCACCGTTACCACCTGCGAAAACGTCACCTCGGGCCTGCATATGCTGATCACAGCACTGCCCGACGGGGCTTTGCGCGGCAAACGGGTGCTGGTCGCCGCCGATTGTTTTCCGTCGAACCATTTCCTGCTGACCGGTCTTGCCGGTCGCTTGGGGTTCACGCTGGACACGGTGCCATTGCGCCAAGGGTCGCCTTGGGTTGAGGATGAAGATTTCATTGCCGCATGGGGGCCGGATGTGGGTCTGGCCGTTCTGACATGGGTCAGTTCCACCTCGTCGCACCGCATTGACCTTGAGGCTATGGTTGCCCACGGCCGCCAGATGGGCAGCGTGATTGGGGTGGATATCACCCAAGCGGCGGGGTTATTGCCGTTTGATGCGCTTGAACCGGCAGTTGATTTCACCCTGTCCACCAGCCTGAAATGGATGTGCGGCACACCGGGCGCGGGCATTTTGCATGTCGCGCCGGCGCTGATTGCCCGATGCCAGCCAGACGTGCGCGGCTGGTTTTCCCAAGACAACCCGTTTTCCTGGGATCTGGATAAATTCGCCCTCGCCCCTGACATCCGCCGCTTTGACAATGGCACGCCGGGCACCATGGCGGCAGCGGCGTCTTTGCCAGCGCTGGACTGGCATGCACGCCAAGATACCACGGCCTTGCTGGCCCATAACCGGGCGTTGACCAAACGGATCATCGTGGCCGCCGATGAGATCGGGCTATCCCTTGCCACCCCGCAACCCGAAGCCGCGCGCGGAGGATCAGTGATGCTGCGACTGGCAGATGCTGCAGCCGCGCAAGCGGCACTGCACACGCTGCGCGAAGCGGGTCTGCATGCCGATGCGCGCGGCGCCACCCTGCGCCTGTCACCCGGCTTTGTGACCACATCTGACGGCACTGATCATCTGATCAGCACCCTGCAAAAGCTACGCTCCCCCTAAAGACGGTTACGCTTTTTCTGTTTCCAAGGCTCTAGACCATCAATTCTAGCCTGATAGGCTGGAAAGATGAACGAGAAGAATGGGTTAAGCAAGTATCGGCAGAGAAAAGTAATGCAAGCGTTCTGCGCGGACCTCACGGCCTCCCAGACTGCGGTTCTGCTGGGG
>JANOFE010000038.1:0-22143 GCA_031413495.1 Pseudorhodobacter sp.
ATAGTTGCCAATATCCCCCATCATCGCCGTCAGATCGCGCAACGCAGGCTCCATCTGGGTCAGCGCGCGGCCCATATCATCCATTGCGGGTTCCATGCTGGACATCAGGCCCTTGAGCAGTAGCTTGGCCCCTTCTTCCATCAGGCTAAAGCCTTCTTGAACCTGCCCGGGTGGGAGAGGTGTCGCCTCCTGCGCCGCAGCAGGGAATAGAAAAAGACACAAAAGACCGGGGTATAGGGCGTATTTCATAGCGCAAATATGCACTTTTTTATCTATCTTTTCAAATCACAAAACCAGATCCAGTGTGACCGGGAAATGGTCTGACGCGGTGAGCAAAGCCTGTGCCAGATCTGGTCGTTTTATCATGTTGGGGTCGTTTAACGGGTGCCAGATGCGCCAGTCCGGGTGCAGCGCCGCAAGATCAGGCGACAGCATGATGAAATCTATCAACGCTTCGAAATACCGCTTTTGCGGGGCCAGATAAAACCGTGCCGAGGTTGGGGCCGCCCCCATCGGCCTTGCCAAGGCCATCTGAGCATGGGGCTCTGTCAGGCGCAATTCGGGTGGACCAGAGACACCCAAGGCCACCTCAACCCCAGATCGGCCGAACAGTTTTTCATATTCATCCAAACCCGGCCCATCGTTAAAATCGCCAAGCACGATCAGGGGATCACCGGCTTGCAGATGCGTCTCGATCCGTTGGCGCAGCCAGATGCATTCGACCAATTGCTTGCGGCGGTTTTCAATGGAAATACGCACACGTTCGGCGTCATTCCGGACCCCGTGCGGAGCTTTGGATTTGGCATGCACCCCGATGAGGCGCAGCATTTTGCCAGACGGGGTGGTAACGGCCAGTTCAAGCGGTGGCTTGGAAAATCGGACCGTATCTTTTTGCCCGTCGCCATTCAGATCATAGTGATAGGTGCCATCAAAACGCGGTGCCTGGGTTTGGCCACGCTTGTCCACCGGTGCGCCCTTGGGATCATGCTGCACGCCAAGTTTGGCCGGATCAAAGAGCAGGGCAATCTCTTGTTCGGTATCACTGGCAAAGCCAATAATCGCTTTGCGTGCCCGCAGATTGAAATGGGCAGCAAACCGTTCCAAAGCGGTGACAGTTGATCTTTTCCCTTGTGTATCAGGGGCTTCAATGATCATCAGCGCGTCAGCATCAAGCGCTGTAAATACGGTTCCCAAGGCCGAAATCTGTTCCTCGCGCGTGACACCGAAACGCTCGGAATGCGATTTATCGCGCAGCAAACGACCCGCGTCATCAAACAGCGCATTGAACCATTCGACGTTGTAAGTGGCAAGGCGAAGCGGCTCGCCCATCCGTCAGGCCGCCTGTTTGGCAGAGATTTCGGCCCAAGCCGCATTGATGGCGATCAGCCGGCGGGTCGCCAGTTTCACAGCCTCGGCTGGCACCCCGCGTGCGATCATCGCGTCGGGATGGCTGGCGCGAACGGCGCGCTTCCAGGCACTGCGCACTTCTTGGATCGAGGCATTTTCGGCCACGCCGAGAACAGCGTAAGGATCGGGCGACATGCCTTCAACAAATCGCGCGCGCAGGGTGCGAAAACACGCACCCTCAAGGCCAAAGATACCAGCCACCATTTCCAGAAAATCATCTTCCTTAAGATGATAATGCCCATCGGCAACCGCGATGAGAAACAGGCCTTCCATCAGGTCGATCAAAACCTCACGGTCATCGGCGCGAAACATCGCACGGATCTTGCGGGCATAAGCGTCAAAGCCCGCCACATCCTGCCGGGCAAGGTTGAACACACGGGCGGCATTCGCCTCTTCGCCGTCGGGGATGGCAAAGACCTGGCGGAACACGGTCACTTCATCACGGGTGACTTCGCCGTCGGCCTTGGCCATTTTGGCCCCAAGTGCGATGACCGCGATGGTAAAGCCGACCGATCGTTCCGGGGTGGCACGCAGGCGGTCAAGGATGACCGACAGCGCCTCGCCAGAGGCGAGGGCGGACAGTACGTCGGCGATGCGGGTCCAGACTGACATAGGGCTAACATAGCGCGGGCAATTGCCAGAGTCAGGTGTGGAAATGCTGCAAGCGCATAAAGTTGAATGCAGCCGCGAAATGGAAACAAGTTTATTCCAAAATACGCTTGCCATGCGGGGTGGAAAACGTGGCGCGCAATTCTTTTGTGCGACCGATGACGAACGAGATGCGCGGGTTAGATATGCGGCCCGACAGGTAAGTTGCCAGTTCAGTGGCATCGGGATGCACAATTTCCAGCCGGTCCAGCCGCACGCCTGCGTCGGGCAACATCTGTGCCGGATGAAGCGCGCCTTGCCACGCGATCAGGGCAGGAAAACACCCGTCATAGGGCAGTTTTCCGGTATCTGGAACCGCCATCCGCCAGCGCAGATCCCCGCGTTCAAGGGAAACCGGCACGCCAGTGCCTTTGGGACTTAGGGCCAGTTCCGCGTCTAGATCATCGCAGGCTGCGACCCAGTTGGTCAGACGCGGTGGACCTGTGAACTGATCCAGATCAAACCAGCGCGGCCAACTGGGGGCGGGGGCAGTGGGGTCGGGTGCGATCACCTCCAGATAGAGGTCACCCAACGCCAGCAGGCGGTTATGTGTGGCCATATGATTATGTTTGCCGCCACCCGCCAAAGCCACGCCCAAAGCCTCTTCAACCGCCGATATCCCATCTTGCAGGGTGGTGGCAGACACCGCCAGATGATCAAGCTGCAGCATTCACGCCGCGTCTGTGGTGATGACAGATTGCGCCTTTAGCGCCGTGGCAAGCGATGCAAAGCGTGATTGCGCGACTTCGCCGAACAGGCCCTGGCCAAGCGATGTAAGGGTCAGCTCCAGTATGCGCTTTTTGGGCTGCCAATCCAGCACACCCGCCACCGCCGGGTCCGCGATGGAAAACATCGCGCCAAAACGCATCGCTTTGCCCAACACTTCGGCCTCTTGCATTTCGTCGTCGCTTAGCAGGCGAAACAGCGGCTCCAGCCGCGATCCGGAATGCGAGTTTTTGTAGCGGTGCAGCAAAGCCAGCCCCAGAAACACGCGGCCCGGATGATCAAGCCCGCCCAAGTTGGCGCGGGTGGCGTTATCAAAACAGGCTTCGGCCCGGTAATCGGGGTGCGCGCGCCATGTGGTATCGTGCAAAAGACAGGCAGCTTTGATCAGGCGCAGGCGTTCGCGACTAGACTCCCTGAACAAAGGCAGCAGGAATTCGAACAGCTTTTTGCCAAAACCCGGCACGCGGGCGGTGGTCATTTCAGACATGCGTGCCGCCTCGATCAACGGATCGCGCGCGCGCAGGCGTTCGGGCATTTGTTCGTACAGCAGGCCTTCGCGAATGCCGTATGCGGAAATGTCGATCTCGGAGGGTTTGAAAATAGCAATCATTTCGCGCAGCACTTCGCAAGCTTGTGGCACCAGTTCCATCCGTTCGCTTGATGTGCCGGTTTTTGCGCGCAGTTGGCTTAGATCATTGGCCGCAATCCAATCCAGCGTATCCAGCAGGCCCTTTGGCGTCATGCGATATTCATGAAGCACGGTAAGCGGGTAGTTGCGGCGTTCCATATCAAGACGCGCGATCACACGCCACGAACCGCCCACCAGATAAATCCGCTCACCGGTGGATTTGAAGTCATTTTGCACATCTTTCAGCACACGGTCGATGTGGGCGCGGCGTTTGTCAGCCCCGCCTTCAACCTGCAACAGCCGAAAGGGGCCAAGCTGTGTGGACGCCCGCTTGCCCACTTTGCCGCCACCGATGCGGGCCAGCTCCATGGAATTGCCGCCCATATCGCAGACGATACCCTGCGCTTCGGGCCAGCCCAGCAGCACGCCCTGAGCAGACAGACGCGCCTCTTCATCACCGTCGATAACCCACAGCTTTAGCCCGGTTTCACGCAATACATCAGCCTGAAACTCGGGGCCGTCGCTGGCCTCGCGGGTGGCAGCGGTGGCCACCACGGTCAGCGGCGATATGCCCATACCATCGGCCAGCAACGAAAAGCGTTTTAGGGCAGCGAGCGCCCGCTTGCGTCCTTCGGGGTTCAGGTGGCCGGTTTCAGCCAGACCTTTGCCAAGGCCGCACATGATTTTTTCGTTGTAAAAATACGCAGGCGACCGCGCAGCACCATCAAACACCACCATCCGGACAGAGTTTGACCCGACATCCACCACGCCAACCCGGCTAAGGGCGCGGGTCGATGGATCATCAAACAGGGGTCGCCCAAAGGGGCCTTGATCTTCGTCGCTCGCCGGATCAACGGCGATAGGTGCAGTGACAGCAGCCATCATAGTCCCCAATATTCCGGCGCAGACCTTGCCGCTTGGGCAGCCCGAGGTCAATCCACCCGGGCCGCCATCAGCGGTTATGCTATACTAGATAGTGCCAGAATTCGAGGCTTCATCCTTTAATCGCGCCAGACGCGGCACATCCTTTGCACCCGCCGTGCCACGGCCGGAAAGCGATGGGTTTTCCATAAAAAAGCGGTGACAGTTGAACAGGTTACCATCTGCGGTGGTCAGTTGGCGCGCGTATTTTCCATCGGGTTGCAACACCCAGCTTTGCGCTTCATCCGCCAGATTGGCGGCCATGATCTGGCCCATGATCTGGTTTTTCACGGTTGGGTTGCGCGCCTCGACCAGCGTTTCAACGCGCCGTGTCAGATTTCGGCCCATCCAATCGGCGGACGAGAAATAGACCCGCGCCTGCTGCGATGGCACGCCGTGACCGTTACCGAAGCAGACAATCCGGCTGTGTTCCAGAAACCGCCCGACGATGGATTTGACACGGATATTTTCGCTTAGGCCTACAACGCCGGGGCGCACCCCGCAAATGCCGCGAATGATAAGGCTGATTTTTACCCCCGCCTGAGACGCCGCATACAGCGCATCAATCACTTCCGGCTCGATAACCGAATTCATCTTGGCCCATATTTCGGCAGGCCGTCCGGCGCGGGCATGATCAGCCTCTGCCGCGATCAGTTCCAGCAGGCGTGGCTTTAGCGTGGTGGGCGAAATCGCAAGGTTCTCTAACCCTTCTGGCTGCACATAGCCCGACAGATAGTTGAAAACCTTTGTCGCATCGCGCCCCAAGGCTGCGTCGCAGGTGAAGAACGACAAGTCGGTATAAATGCGGGCAGTAATCGGATGGTAGTTGCCGGTGCCGTAATGGGTGTAGGTCACCAGATTTTCACCCTCGCGCCGCACAACGGTACTTATTTTGGCGTGGGTTTTGTAGTGGATGAAACCATACACCACATGCGCGCCCGCCCGTTCCAGACGGCGCGATTGGCGGATATTTGCGGCCTCGTCAAACCGCGCTTTCAATTCCACCAAAGCGGTTACAGATTTGCCGGCCTCAGCCGCTTCACAAAGGGCGCTGACAACCGGGCTGTCATGGCTGGTGCGATACAGCGTCTGTTTGATCGCCAGAACATTGGGGTCGCGCGCCGCCTGTTCCAGAAACCGGATCACCATATCGAACGTCTCGTAGGGATGGTGCAGCAGCATGTCCTTTTGACGGATTGCCGCGAACATATCGCCGTCGTGGTCCTGCACCCGTTCGGGCACGCGCGGGGTAAATGCAGGCCACAGCAAATCGGGGCGCGAGGACAGCACAAGTCCTTTCAGATCGGCAATGCCAAGAAGGCCGCGCACCTCGACCACTTCGGCCTCGGTCACGCCCAGCTCTTGCATGATCAGGGCGCGCAGATCGTCTGGGGCACCCGCGCTCATCTTCAGTCGGATCACTTCGCCCCGGCGGCGGCGTTTAAGGGCCGTTTCAAATTCGCGCACCAGATCTTCGGCCTCATCTTCGACCTCAAGATCGCTGTCGCGCAGCACCCGGAAAGTGCAATGGCCGCGGTCTGTGTAGCCGGGAAACAGCATATCGAGATGCAGCAAAAGCAATTCTTCCAGCGGCAAGAACCGGTTTTCGCCGGGTTTGCCGGGCAGGCGCACAAAGCGGGCAATTTGCTGGGGAATGGGCAGCAGCGCCTGCAATTCGCGGTTGTCGGTCACCCTTTCCAATTGCAGCGCAAGGCTGAAGCCGGTGTTCGGGATAAACGGAAACGGATGGGCCGGATCAATGGCCAACGGCGACAAAACGGGAAACACCTTGTTCAGGAAGTGATCTTCCAGAAACTTCAGATCGCCCGCCGACACCTTTGACCGGGTAAGCAGGCTGATGCCTTCGCCTTCCATTTCCTTTTTAAGTTTGTTGTAAACAGTTTGCTGGGTTTGCATCAACTGCCGCGCGTCTTCGTGGATCAGCAAAAGTTGTTCGCGCGGGCTGCGACCATCTTCCGACAGCGTGGCATTGCCGCTGCGTTCCAGTGCGCGCAGGCCCGCCACGCGGACGGTGTAAAATTCATCAAGGTTGGTGGCGGAAATAGACAGGAAACGCAGCCGTTCCAGTAGGGGCACAGCCGGGTTTGACGCCTCGTCCAGCACCCGCCAGTTGAAGGCAAGCCAGCTGAGTTCACGGTTGAAAAACCGCTTCGGGCCGCTGGTTTCATCTGGCCCAAGGATGCTGGGCGTCGGGAACGGGGATTTCAGGAAATCTGCATGGGTCATGAAAGCAGCTTATCAGTGCCAATTGTGAAGGGGATATGACAAGACTTCATTCGCTGTCACGACTTTCCAGTATTTCCGCCGCAAGGGCGCGGGTGATCGGGCGATGTTGCGAAAGGCTTTTTGCATCCAAGGCAGCAACCAAAACGCGGGCAGCTGCGATTGATCTGTCCATCCGTGCCACAAGATAGGGAATCAGATTGGCAGAAATAGCAAGCTGTCGGTCCGAAAACAGTTTTGCCAGCACGGCAGACAGCAGTGCATCATCGGGGGGATCAAGCCGTGTCAAAGGCGAGGCCTGCATACGACTGGTCAGGTCGGGCAGCGCCAACCCCCAGTCGCGCGGTATGGTTTTGGCCGTAATCAGCAACGCGCCAGTGGCGGCCAGCAGATTGTGCAGATGGAACAGGCCAGCTTCGGCACCGGTGTTGCCTGCCAGCATTTCAGCGTCTTCCACCGCAACCGCGCCACCGGCTGCCAGCGCCGCTATATCGGCGGTGGCAAGGGCCGGGGCTGCGATAAGAACCGCCCCTGCATCTGCGACCCAGATCTGCGCAAGGTGGCTTTTGCCTGCCCCCGGCGGACCAACAAGCAGCATTTTGCGGCTGGGCCAATTACGCCAACCGTCGATGGCCGCAAGCGCAAGCCTATTGGACGGTGCAACGCAGAAATCCGCGCGGGTCAGGCGGGGTTCGGGCGGCAGATCAAGGACCAACTGCCGCGTCACGGCTGATCCTCTTCTCCCTCGGCGTAATTACGGCCATCCACGCCGCGGTACAGCAGGCTGCCTTGGTACTGCGTTACGCCAAATCGTGTCAGCACGCCGATGGATGCGGCAACAGGCACGGCCACCAACATGCCGACAAAGCCAAAGATCGACCCAAAGCTGGACAGCGCAAACAACAGCCAGACGGGATGCAGGCCCACCGATTTCCCCACCAGTTTTGGGGTCAGCACATTGCCTTCCAGAAACTGCCCTACCGCAAAGATGCCTGCCACCAATCCGATAGACAGCCAGTCGCCCCAGAATTGAAACAGCGCCAGCCCAAGCGCCAATAGCCCGCCCACCAAGGCACCGACATAAGGGATAAAAGTGATGGTGCCGGCGATTGCCCCCACGATCAGCCCAAATTGCAGCCCCGCAAACATCAGGGCCACCGAATAAAACGTGCCCAAGATCAGGCAAACCGACACCTGGCCCCGCACAAAGCCTGCAAGCACAGCGTCGATCTGACGGGCAAGGCTGCGCACAGTGGCCCTGTGATCGCGGGGCACAAGCGCATCGATCCGGGCCACCATATTATCCCAGTCCAGCAGCAAATAGAACGCAACCACCGGCACAACCACGATGAACACCACCGCGGATATCACCCCAAGCGCGGAGTTCAGCAAACCGCTGGCAAGCTGCGCACCCTTCGATTGGATGGTGGCCGCAAGCTGGGCCAAAGTTTGCCGGATTGTGCTGGTTTCATCAGACAGCTGCGGAAAGCGGTCGATCAGAAACGTTTGCAATTTATGGGATATATCGGGGGCCGCGTTCACCAAAGCGGTCAACTGCGCGATCAATGTCGGGATCACCGACAATACCAAAAGCACCACCATCAGCAACGCAATTACCGAAATCACCGATGTCGCCATAACCCGGCTTAGGCCCGTTCGCTGCAATCTGTCGGCCACCGGATCAAGGAAATAGGCAATCGCCCCGCCGACCAGAAACGGCAACAGCACATCGCCAAAGAACCACAGCAGCAAGAAGAAGACCGCCGCAGCAATGCCCCAGTATCTGGCCTGATCTTTGACGGGCAATCCCATGGGTCATCCTTGCGCTTGCCCCCATATTGCCCCTAGGGCGCGGGCTTGCAAGGGGAATGGCCCTGCCGGGGCAACGGAAATTTGGCCAGGCAGGGGCAATTGATTTAGGGGCAGGCTGCCATTAGTGACAGTCTGGGCGCTTGCCCGGCAACAGCACCTTGTCGATCACATGGATGACGCCGTTATCTGCCACGATATCGGCGATGATCACGGTTGCCACGTCGCCGGATCCATCGGCGATTGTAACGCCGTCTGCGCCCTTGGAAATGCACAGGCGTTGCGAGGTCAGCAGCGGCTTGAAGTAGTTTGACCCGGTTGGAATCGCTGCAGCAGACAAGTTGCGGTCATCGACGTGGTACAGCAAAACATCGGTCAACTGACCTTTGTTTTCTGGCTTCAGCAAGGTTTCAACTGTGCCTGCGGGCAGGGCGGCAAAGGCATCGTTCACCGGCGCGAACACGGTGAACGGGCCCGGGCCTGACAAAGTTTCGGCAAGGCCGGCAGCTGTCACCGCTGCGACCAAGGTGGTAAACCGCGCGTCGGCGACGGCGATTTCAACGATGTTTTCGGCACGTGCGACGCCTGCGCTAAGTGTCAGTGCGACAATCGCCGTGGCGGTCATTTTGGATGCAAATTTCATGGTGTCTCCCCTTGAACATGACCCAGCCGGTTTGGCTGGTGACAGGGATACGCAGCCTGCGCGCAATCGGTTTGCCGCCTGACGCAAGCGTGATTGCGCGTGATTACAGGGCTGAATTGCCCTGTGTCGGCTTGCCGATGCGGAACTGATCCCTTAGGAACGCAGGCGAAACCTAATCACCCGAGGCCACCCCATGCGTTTGACCCGCTACTTCCTGCCCGTGCTGAAAGAAAATCCGGCCGAGGCGCAGATTGTATCGCACCGCTATATGCTGCGCGCGGGCATGATCAAACAGCAGGCAGCGGGGATTTATTCGTGGTTGCCGCTGGGTCTGCGGGTGCTGCGCCGGATCGAGCAGATCGTGAACGAAGAACAGGTACGCGCAGGGCATATTCCGCTGTTGATGCCAACTTTGCAGCCAGCCGATCTTTGGCGCGAAAGCGGTCGCTATGATGACTACGGGCAGGAAATGCTGCGTATCACCGACCGCCAAAAGCGCGAATTGTTGTATGGCCCGACCAATGAGGAAATGATCACCGATATTTTCCGAAGCCACGTCACCAGCTACAAAGACCTGCCGCTGACGCTGTATCACATCCAGTGGAAGTTCCGCGACGAGATGCGCCCACGCTTTGGCGTGATGCGGGGCCGCGAGTTTCTGATGAAAGACGGCTATAATTTTGATGTCGATAAGGCCGCCGCCCTGCATGCTTACAACCGCCATATGGTCAGCTACCTGCGTACCTATGAACGCATGGGGCTTACCGCCATTCCGATGCGCGCGGATTCCGGGCCGATTGGTGGCGAGGATACGCATGAATTTCTGGTACTGGCGGAAACGGGCGAGTCCGAAGTGTTCTTCGATTCAGCTGTCACGGCGCTGAAACTGGGCGACCGTGAGGTTGACTATGACGACCGCGATGCTGTGGCTGCGGTCTGCAAAGAGTTCACCACCCTTTATGCCCGCACGGATGAAACCCATGACGCAGCGCTGTTTGACGCCATCCCCGAAGACCGCCGCAAAGTGGCGCGCGGCATAGAAGTGGGCCAGATTTTCTACTTCGGCACCAAATATTCCGCGGCGATGGGTGCTACTGTTGTAACCCCCGATGGCAGCCGCGTTCCGGTGGAAATGGGGTCGCACGGCATAGGTGTGTCGCGCCTTCTGGGCGCGATCATTGAAGCCAGCCATGACGAGAAAGGCATCATCTGGCCTGAAGGGGTGACGCCGTTCCCAGTGGGGATCGTGAACCTGAAGCAGGGCGATGCGGGCACCGATGCGGCCTGTGACGGCCTTTACAAGGCGCTGGCCGCCCACGGCCTTGAAGCGCTTTATGACGACCGCGATGAACGGGCAGGCGCGAAATTCGCCACCATGGACCTGATCGGCCTGCCATGGCGCATTACCGTTGGCCCGCGCGGCTTGGCCAATGGCGTGGTGGAACTGACCTCGCGCCGCACCGGCATTAGCGAAGAGATGACGGCAGAGGCGGCAGTGGCAAAGGTAGCGCAGATTTACCAAGGCGTTTGATTGAAGCCGGTTTTCCCTTGCGGATCACCCGTTCCGCGATGGCAATGTTGATGATCCATGAGGCCACGAACAACAGATCAGCGGCGTAGCCTTCAACAGGCTCGCCGGTGATCAGAAAAATAGGCAGCATGATGAACGAAATGGTGGCTGACCCCATGCCAACGGCATAGGCGCGGATCATCCATGCGCGGTGGCGGGCGACTTGGCCCCGCCGGATGGCAACTATCGCCCAGATCAGCGCCAGCGACATGCCCAAACCCGCCGCCAGCCGTGCCGATATCAAAACCCACGTCGATGCATCTGGAAATTCCGCCAACAGCCGCAGGGATGACAGGCCCAGCAGCAGCCCCGACGCCACAAAAATGCGCCCGGTGATTTTGTGCAACCGACCAAAGCGGCGCTTCAACACGCCTGCAAATTGCAGCGGACCAAGCAATGCAAACAACACACCGCCAAGCGCGTGAAAGAACAAGGGTCCCGGCACAGCCGCGAATTTGATGGAACTTTGCGGCAAACTGCCGGCAGTAATCTGATACATCGTGAGGGCGCCGGTAATTATTGGAATAAACGTGGCGATCAGCAGAAAAATGGCAAGCGAAAGCGGGCGCGCAAAAATGCGTGGCATGATGATGGTCCTTAAATGGGTTGACGGTCAGGTGGGGTCTTGTTCGAACTGAAACACCTGATCGAGCGGTTTCTGAAAATGCAGGGCTATTTGAAAGGCCAACTCCAGACTGGGGAAATACTTGGCATTTTCAATCGCCATGATGGTTTGGCGGGTCACACCCACCGCCTCGGCCAGATCTTTTTGCGTCATTTCATTCGCGTCGAAGCGTAGCCTGCGAATGTGATTGGTGATTTTCCCCTTGGCCAAACTTAAAATCCCCGTCGGTAATAGATCAGCTTGGTCACTTCGCTGGCGAAACTGCTTAGGGCGCAGGCGGCAAAAATGATGTTCAACGTGGTCAAAACCGTCGCCCCAAACGCCAAGGCGATGATTGCCAAAACAACGCCGGATGACAGCACAATCAACGTCGCCTGAACCCCGCGCAACCCGATTAGGGTATCGCGTTCATCACTTAAAAAGTCTGGCTTTTTCTCACCGCTGATCACTGCGTAGGCGATGTTGAACACAATGGTCATCACAATTGCCAGCGCGATGCCGATCAAAATCAACCACAACACCGCCTGCGCCCAATGCTGGGGTCCGGCAGTGCCCTCAAACTGCCCAGCAGCGGATTTGCGCAGCAAAACGGTCAGCATGATGACCCAAGTGATAAGGCTAACAAGAATCCCAGAAACGGCATTGCGTTCTTCAAATGACATATCGATTCGACCTTAAGTATGGTTTGTTGGACTTTGAGTATGACATATAATACTTTGTGTCAAAGATTCTTTACCTAGCATAAGCGATAACTGTTGGAACCCAATCCTTATGTCATGCGTTTTCGACAAAGTTGGGCTTTGACCGAGTACAAGTTGCAGCCTGTTTTTTTCACGAGTCGGCCCTATAACAACCCCTTAGCATTTCGATCAGGAGCAATATCATGGACTATCGTCGTTTGGGCAAATCGGGCCTGCAGGTTTCTGAATTTTCGTTTGGATCGTGGGTCACGTTTGGCAAGCAGGTGGATGGCGGCGATGCGAAAACCTTGATGTCCACCGCCTATGATGCCGGAGTAAACTTTTTCGATAACGCCGAAGGCTACGAAGCAGGCAATTCCGAAACACTGATGGGCGAAGCTTTGGCCAGCCTGAAATGGACGCGCGACAGCTATGTCGTGTCATCCAAGGTGTTCTGGGGCGGCAACAAACCCACCCAGCGCGGGCTTTCAGCCAAACATGTAACCGAGGCCTGCCATGCGGCATTGAACCGACTTAAGGTGGACCACCTTGATCTTTATTTCTGCCATCGCCCCGACATTGACACGCCGATTGAAGAAACCGTTCGTGCAATGCACAATCTGATCGTGCAGGGCAAAGTTCTGTATTGGGGCACATCGGAATGGTCAGGCCAACAAATAACCGAGGCACATCTGGTGGCCCGCGCCCATGGGCTGACCCCACCCACGATGGAACAGCCGCAATACAACCTGTTCGAGCGGCAAAAGGTGGAAGCTGACTATGCCCCGATCTACGACACCTTTGGTTTGGGCACGACGATCTGGTCACCGCTTGCCTCTGGCTTGTTGACGGGCAAATACAATGACGGAATTCCGTCTGACAGCCGGGTAAACCTGCCGGGTTACGAATGGCTACGCGAACAAGTGCAATCTGACGCTGGCAAAGCACGGCTTGCAAAAGTGAAGGCTTTGGCCAAGTTGGCGGCGGATATTGATATGCCGGTGCACCACTTGGCACTGCTTTGGTGCCTGCAAAACCCACGCGTATCCACCGTCATTCTGGGTGCATCGCGCAAAACGCAATTGCAAGACAACCTGTCGGCGCTTTCAGCAAAGCCAAAAATGACACCAGACGTTATGCAAGCGATTGAGGCGATTGTGCAAACCAAGCCGGAACAGCCGCAGCGGTTCTAGCAGCGCAAGGCAGGGGCATCGGGTGCCGCAGATGTAAGCCGAATTGCCAGGCATATGTTTGTGTTATCACAGTGATTTGTTCGGTGGCGCTTGACCAATTCCGTGCCAAGCGCCACGGTGCCGCGAACAAAACCGGAGCAGTGATGACCCAGCGCACCCCCCCCTTTTCGCGCTTTGAATGGATGATCGCATGGCGCTATTTGCGGGCCAAACGCGCCGAGGGCGGCGTGTCCGTGATGACCTGGATCAGCCTGATTGGCATCACGCTTGCCGTATTCGCGCTGATCGCAACCTTGGCCGTGCGGGCCGGGTTTCGGGCGGAATTTGTCGATACGATTTTGGGGGCAAATGCCCATGTCACGGTGTATTCGTCTGCGCGGCAGGGGGATGATGGCGTCGCCATTTCCGGCTTTGCGCAAGACGGTGGGATTGAGAAAAGCCTGTTGGCCGTCCCCGGTGTAACCCGCGCGGCCCCCTTGGTAAAAGGGCAGGTCATGGCGGCCGGTACAGACCGCAATCTGGGCGCAGAGGTGTTTGGCATCTCGCTGGCGGATTTGAAAACAATTCCGCGCGTTGGCATTGGGGCGGATGCCTTTGGTGATATTGAAAGTTTTGACAGCGGCATTGCCATTGGATCGGGCATCGCCCGCGAGCTTGGCATTTCAGTGGGCGACAAGCTGCGCCTGATTTCACCCAATGGGGCGAAAACTGCCTTTGGCACCAGCCCTCGGGTGAATGCCTACTCTGTGGTCTATGTCTTTACCGCTGGCCGCTATGATATTGATCGCACACGTATTTATATGCCTTTGGTGGAGGCCCAAAGCTTTTTCAACCGCGAAGGGTTTGTTGATGAATTTGAAGTGATGGTTGAAACACCCGAAGCGGTGGATGATTTGGCTGGGCCGTTGATGATGGCAGGTGGCCCGGATGCGATGATCTGGACATGGCGGGATTCAGCGGGCTCGTTCCTGCGGGCTTTGGATATCGAAGACAATGTGATGTTCATTATCCTGTCGATCCTCGTGCTGATTGCAGCCATGAACATCATTTCAGGGCTGATCATGCTGGTGAAAAACAAGGGCCGCGATATTGGGATATTGCGGACAATGGGGCTGACCGAAGGGTCGATCCTGCGGGTGTTTTTTATCTGTGGCGCGTCAACAGGGTTGATTGGTACGGCGATAGGTGTGGCTTTGGGATGCCTGTTCGCGGTCTATATCGACACGGTATTTTCGTTGGTGAATTATGTGGCGGGCGGCGGCGTTTGGGACCCGTCGATCCGCGGGATTTATGCTTTGCCCGCGAAATTGCAGTGGGGCGATGTGATGTCAGCGGTGGGGTTATCATTGGGTCTGTCGTTTGTTGTGACCCTGTTTCCAGCCCGTCGGGCGGCCCGGATGAACCCGGTCGAGGCGCTGCGATATGAGTGACGCGATGCTGGAACTGATGGGGATAGAGAAGGCCTATAACCGGGGAAAACCGTCTGAAGTGACAGTTTTGCGCGGGGCGTCGATTTCCATTCAGCGCGGCGAAGTGGTGGCTTTGGTGGCGCCATCGGGGGCGGGAAAATCGACGTTGCTTCACATTGCGGGGCTGCTGGATACGGCGGATTCAGGGGTGGTTCGGCTGGGCGGGCAGGATATGGCAGGGCTGTCTGATCGGGATCGGACGGGTATCCGGCGGCAAGATGTGGGGTTTATCTATCAATTCCACCACCTGCTGCCGGAGTTTTCGGCGCTGGAAAACATCGTGCTGCCGCAGCTTGCGAATGGGGTTTCCGGGAAGGAAGCTAAGATACGAGCGATAGATCTGCTGGGCCGGGTCGGGATCGCGGCGCGGGCGGATCATCGGCCGGCGGCGCTGTCGGGGGGGGAGCAGCAGAGGGTGGCGTTTTGCCGGGCTTTGGCCAACAATCCGCGGCTTTTGTTGGCGGATGAACCGACCGGAAACCTTGATCCGGGGACGTCGGATCAGGTTTTTGGGGTGTTGATGGAACTGGTTCGGGAAACCGGATTATCGGCTTTGATTGCGACGCATAATCTGGAATTGGCAGGGCGGATGGATCGGATTGTTCGACTGGAGGGAGGGCGTGTTACCGAGGCGGGGTAACACGCGTGTTATGGTTTTTAAGATATTGATTTAAAACGATTATATGAAAATATTATCGTTTTGGTAACCGCGGGTATCACGCACGACCCGTCAAATATCGCTGAAAGATCGGCCCAACCGGAAGGGTGCTGCGAAGGCGATCAGGCACAGGGCCAGGACCTGCAAAAGCAACACCACCGAGTTGGCTTGCAGATAGTCCCATTCCGCCTTGACGCGGCCAAGCGTGGCCACAAGATCTTCGTATGTTTCTGATATAACTTGATAATCGACGGCCACATCGGCATTTGCCGACCCGTTCAGCCGGTTCCAAGCTTGTGCCGCTGGCCAATCATTGGAGGCGACCGTCAAAAGAGTGGCCGTATCAAAATTGGCCACCTGTGCTGCCATCTGTTCTTGCGAAGCCATATCAGTGGCGTCCGCGCCGGGCTGCGCGGGGTACAGCCAATTCAGACCCGTCAGCCGGATTTTGGGTGCGGTCAGTTCCAAAAACAGCGGCAGATCCTGATTGGCGACGGCACTTTTGGTCAGCGCGCGCAGCTTTTCGCACAACACGAGCGTGGGTTCGCGCAAACCTGGGCCTTGCCTGTCAAACTGGCAATGCAGCAGTTTGAACCGCTCTGCCATCGCATCGA
This sequence comes from Pseudorhodobacter sp., assembly GCA_031413495.1. Classification (GTDB taxonomy): domain Bacteria; phylum Pseudomonadota; class Alphaproteobacteria; order Rhodobacterales; family Rhodobacteraceae; genus JACMNW01. The sequence goes on from JANOFE010000038.1 coordinate 15,836, forward strand.
AACTTTTCGAGGTGGCGTAAGAGATGTCAATCTGCCGATTCACCCGGCTGTGTTCATCAAGATAAGTGCTTGATAGAAGGGCCGTAATCGCGCCAACCCCGCCCAAGGCAACCCAGATGAAGTCGGCCAAACGCCACGACAGGCTGCTTTTGGCATAGCGATAGATCAGAGCTGCGACGACGCTGCCGATCACAAAGCTGCCGATGATGGATGCCAGTTGGTTTTCGATAAGAAAATTCATCGCTTTGGCCCGGTGTGTTTGCGCAAGGCTAAGGCGAGCAGGGCGCTGTACCCTAGCGATTTTGCAAGCTATTGCAGCGCGGTAACCAGACTGTGCGGAACGTTACAGTTTTAAGGCGCGGCGCAATTCGGCGTTGGCGCGGGTTTGCCAGCCTTTGCCGTCGGCTTTGAGGCGGGCCAAGATGTCGGGGTCGAGATAAAGGGTGACGCGCTGCTTCTTTTCTTCGACGGCCAAGGGCGGGCGGCCGAGTTTGCCGTGTTTTTGCAGGATTTCAACCAGTTCGGGGAAGGCCCAGATGGGCTTGGCACGTGCGAAATCCTCTGCCGTCCATTCTGGGTTTTCGTCGTCTGCTTCTGCCGCAGCGGTAAGTTCGACATCTTCCGCGTCACTGGGAATATAAACCTGCGGGATCACTTTTTTTGGCTGATCCATTGCAATACCTCTCGTTTGTTCGCTTTGCGAAGGTTGATGATCCGCTTCACCAAGCCACGCTCTGTATAGACTACAGCGTAAAGACGACCCGCTATAAGCCCCTCTGCCTTGAGCCGAACCTCGCCATAGTCAAACCTATCATCAACGCGGATCACAGCAGACAGCCAGTCAAATTCGTCAATCAAGTTGAAATCCACGCCGTGTTTGGCGAGGTTGGTTTGGCGTTTGTCTTCATTCCAGCTCCACATTTATATGCATATATTAAAGGAAAAGCAAGTGGCCCGTGGGGGCCACGGGGCAGGGTAAAGGGAATTGGTTAATGGGAGGTGTAGGGCGGGGCGTGCCCCACCGTTGTGGGAGGGTGCGGGGTAAACCCTGGCGACGGCCGGGGTCCCGACGATGGCACGAAATCACCGGGGCCCCGGCCTGCGCTGGGGCGAGTGGGGGGAGAGTCGGGGTAGGACCCGACCTGCATTCCCTTGCCGGATTTGATTTCAATCAAATCAGGCCGCGCCTGCCTGCCCCGGCAGGCGCGTTCCGCACCCGCCAGACAGGCGCGGCCTGATTTGGCCCTGTGTTTGGAATGCTGATAGGCCCTTGCCCTGCGGCGATCCGCCTTCGGGCAACGAACCGAGAAACTCTCCACTGGAGAGTTTCCAGATCGGTCCGGGGGGGGCGTTTGGTGTTTGGGAGGAAGGTGCACCGAAGGGCGCTGTATTCATCGACGTGAATTCAGAGTTAGTGGGTTGAAAATCCAACTGGTGATTGTTAGCATTATCTCTATGGCGCATCTGAAACCATTCAAGAGGAATGCCCGGCCTTTTACCGATGGCCACTACATGAATGACGGTAAATGGCTGTATTTAAGAAAACCAGCTTTTGCCGAAGATGGACGTCGCTACATTAGAGCTGCTCTGCTTTTGCAAAGAGATTTACTTAGAGTATTTGAATTTGTTGAGCCAGATCAAAAGAATTTTTCATGTTACTCTATTCGGATCCACGAGTTAATTATTCGAACGTGCATTGAGATAGAGGCAAATTTCAAGGCCATACTTCGGGAGAATGGTTATAAAAAGTCTGGTGATTGGAACATTCTCGACTATCGGAAGATTGAGGTGACACACCATCTTTCAAAGTATCGTGTAAAAGTTCCAGATTTTGTTGATCAAGATTTTACCCTCAGCCCGTTTTCTGATTGGACCACGAAACCGAATCCTATGTGGCATAACGTTTATAACGCCACTAAGCATGATCGCCACAAAGAATTTGCAACAGCTGATTTTGAAACTTTGCTTAATGCCGTTGGGGCCCTTTTTGTATTGCTTGCATCTCAGTTCCACACTGAGGATCTTTCAACAGGAAGTGACTTTTTAACGCTTGAGTCTGGTGCCAACGGTGGGTTCGAACCAGTTGCAGGAGGTTTGTTTAGAGTCGAGTTTCCAAAGAGTTGGCCCGATAGTGAACGATATGAGTTTCAGCATAGTGACATTTCAGATGATACTAGTTTCTTTCAATCAATCGAATACGTGTAAATCCCTCAAACATCCAACTCCTCCACAAACCGGGCATTTTCCTGAATATACTGGAACCGCAGTTCCGGCTTTTTGCCCATCAGACGCTCCACCAGATCCCCAGTCTCGCCCGGTGCTTCCTCGTCGATGCTCACCCGGATCAGTTTCCGCGTCAGGGGGTTCATCGTGGTATCTTTCAGGTCTTTCGCGTCCATCTCGCCCAATCCCTTGAACCGCTGCACGTCGATTTTGCCTTTGCCGCCCAGACCTTTGGCCAGCATGCGTTCTTTTTCGGCGTCGTCGGCGACATACAAACGCTCCGCCCCTTGGGTCAGGCGGTAGAGGGGGGGGCAGGCGAGGAAGAGGTGGCCTTTGTCTATCAAGGGGCGCATTTGGGTGAAGAAAAACGTCATCAGCAGGCTGGCGATATGGGCGCCGTCAACGTCGGCGTCGGTCATGATGATGATTTTTTCATAGCGCAGATCATCGACCTTGAAACGGGTACCCATCTGGACGCCGAGTGCTTCGCAGATATCGCGAATCTCGGAATTGTCGTTGAGTTTGGCAGAGGCAGCCCCAAGGACGTTGAGGATTTTGCCTTTAAGCGGCAGAAGGGCTTGGGTTTCGCGGCTACGCGCGCCTTTGGCGGAACCACCTGCGCTATCGCCTTCGACGATAAACAATTCGGTGCCTTCGCGGGTTTTGCTGGAACAATCGGTCAGCTTACCGGGAAGCCGCAGTTTTTTGGTGGCAGTTTTGCGTTGGGTTTCTTTTTCCTGTTTGCGCTTCAAGCGTTCTTCAGCGCGCAGAACGAGGAAATCTAAGATCGCGCCTGCGGATTTTGTATCATTGGCGAGCCATGTATCAAAATGGTCGCGCACGGCCAATTCGACGTAACGTGTGGCTTCCTCAGTTGCCAAGCGGTCTTTGGTTTGGCCGACGAATTGCGGCTCCCGTATAAACACCGATATTAAGGCGCAGCCGCCTGTTAGCATATCGTCGCGGGTGATGAGTTCGGCTTTGCGGTTTTTGGTCAATTCACCGTAGGCGCGGATGCCTTTTAAGATGGCGGACCAGAAGCCAAACTCATGCGTGCCGCCTTCGGGGGTGGGGACGGTGTTGCAATAGGATTGCAGAAAGCCGTCGCGCACGGGGGACCAGTTGATCGCCCATTCCACCGATCCGGGGACGTTGAATTTATCGGGGAAGCCGACTTTGCCCGCAAAGGGGCGGTCGGCGTAGGTGGTGGTTTTATCCAGCGTGTCTTTGAGGTAATCGGCGAGGCCGCCGGGGAAGTGGAAGGTCGCCTCCATCGGCGTGTCGCCGTCGGGGATGGCGGATTTCCAGCGGATTTCAACGCCGGAAAACAGGTAGGCTTTGGAGCGGACCATGCGGAGCAGGCGAGAGGGGCGGAAGTGGTGGGAGCCGAAGATGTCAGCGTCGGGGTGGAAGGTGACGGATGTGCCACGGCGGTTGGGGGCGGCGCCGATTTTCTGGATCGGGCCGAGGGGTTTGCCGCGAGAGAAGGACTGCGCGTAAAGCTCTTTGTTTTTGGCAACCTCGACATACAGATGATCGGACAGGGCGTTGACGACGGAACTGCCTACACCGTGCAACCCGCCGGAGGTTTCATAGGATTTGCCGTTGAATTTACCGCCGGAGTGGAGGGTGCAAAGGATGACTTCGAGTGCCGATTTGTCGGGGAATTTGGGGTGCGGATCGACGGGGATGCCGCGGCCATTGTCGCGCACGGTGAGGGAGCCGTCAGCGTGGAGTTCCACCTCAATCCGGTTGGCGTGGCCTGCGACGGCTTCGTCCATCGAGTTGTCGATGATCTCGGCAGCGAGGTGGTGATAGGCGCGCTCATCAATTCCGCCGATATACATGCCGGGGCGGAGGCGGACGGCCTCTAGGGGTTCCAGCACCTCGATCGAGGAGGCATCGTAGGTGTCATGGGTGCTGGAAAGGAGGTCGTTGGCCATGGGGGCACTTTCGCATAGGATTGGACAGGGGTTAGAGCATCCTTGCGGCTGTGGCGCAAGATGTGGGGGGTGGTTGCCGATTGTCGGGGGACGGCCTATCTGAAGGGTCAATTTTGCGGAGGGCGATATGCGGATATTATTCACAGGCGGGTCAGGCAAGGCGGGGCGGCACGTGGTGGCCTATCTGGTGGCGCAGGGGCACCGGGTGCTGAATGTGGACACCAAACCGCTTGATATGCAGGGGGTCGAGACGTTGATTGCCGATATCACGGACAGTGGGCAGATGTTCAACGCGATGACATCCCATGCAGGCTTTGCCGAGATGGAGCCGGGAACGGGCGTGCCAAGGTTTGATGCGGTGGTGCATTTTGCAGCCGTGCCGCGCATTTTGATTGTGCCAGACAATGAGACGTTTCGGGTGAATACGATGGGCACCTATAACGTGATCGAGGCGGCGGTGAAGTTGGGGATTGGCAAGATCGTGATCGCCAGTTCCGAGACGACCTATGGTGTCTGTTTTTCGGATGGTCAGGTCGACCCGAAGGTGCTGCCACTGGACGAGGATTACGATGTTGATCCGATGGACAGCTATGGCCTGTCAAAAGTGGTGAATGAGAAAACCGCGCGGGCGTTTCAGCGCAGGTCAGGTGTGGATATTTACGCGCTGCGCATCGGCAATGTGATTGAACCGGATGAGTATCACCGGTTTCCGGGTTTTTTCGCAGACCCCGGATCGCGCCGCCGGATCGCGTTCAGTTATATTGATGCACGCGATTTAGGGCAGATTGTGGATCGTTGCCTGCAGACCGACGGCCTTGGATTTCAGATTTTCAATGCCTGCAATGACACCAATTCGGTGTGCCAGCCCAATGCCGAGCTGTTGGCGGAGTTCTTTCCGAATGTGCCGCTATCTCGCCCGGTGGGGCCTTATGAAAGCCTGTTGTCCAATGCCAAAATCAGAAACCTGCTGGGCTTTCGGGAAGACCACAACTGGCGGCGATATGTGCCCGACCCATCTGCCAAAACACAAGGCTAGGCGGGTTCAGCCAAGCGGGCGGCCCACATGGATTGGAAGGCGGGGCGGGATTGGCAGGCCTCTAGCCATGATTTGACGGCGGGGAATTCGGCCAGAAGGGTGGGGTGGCCTTGGGCGTAGCGCAGGCATTCGGCGGTGTTGATATCGGCCACGGTAAAGCGATCTGCCACCAGAAAGCTGTGGTTTTCAAGGTGCAGGTTCAGGCGGGCAAGAGGGCGGCGGAGTTTTTCAGCGTTGATGGCAATTGATGCCTGACCTTCGGCGGTTTTGTCGCCACCGTCGGTTTGGGTATAAAGGATTTCCAGCGCTGGCGTTTCGATACCGGTGGCGGCAAACAGCGTCCATTGATTGATCAGCGCACTTTCCGCGTCGGTCTGCGGGCCAAGCGTGCTGCCATAGCGGCGGGCGAGATAATTTGTGATGGCAAGGCTTTCGGTCAGGGTCAGATCACCGTCAACCAGCGCCGGAATTTGTGCTTGGGGGTTGACCCTCAGGAAAGACGGCGAGCCGGTGTGCAGGGGCGTGTCGGTTTTCTGCGGGTCTGGCAGGCGGTAGGATTGGATCACTGGCACATGGGTGAACGGGGTGCCGGTTTCCCCCAAAAGCCACAGGGCCGAGATGCTCCGGATGGCGGCACAGGTGGCGGTCTCTCGCGCGAGTCCGGCGGCGACGTCCCTCGCGCAGGGCCTGGAACGGGCCGCGCGCGCCCTCGCCGTGAACCCCGAGCTCGGCGAAGCGCACCTCACCGCTGGCGGCCTCCACCTGCTGGCCGCGCGGATCGCAGTGGATGCGGCGGCGCGCTCCGCGGCCGCCCGCGCCGCGGTCGAGGCGCTCGAGAAGGCGATCTCCGCCCGTCCCCGCCTGAAGCGGCAGGTCGACCCGGTCCTCGCCGAGGCCCGGAAGCTGTCCGGATAGGAGCCGCCGGTCGGCTATCCTCCGAGGTCGTGCGGCGACACACCCTTCCGACCGCTCTTCTCGTCCTGACGACGTCCCTCGCGCTCCCGGGCTGCTCGGTCAAGAAGCTGGCCATCAACTCCGTGGGGAACGCCCTGGCCGCGGGGGGCGACACGTACGCGAGCGACGAGGACCCGGAGCTGGTGGCGGGG